>DATGYF010000562.1:0-2168 GCA_035298145.1 Terriglobales bacterium
AGTTCGTGGAGCTTGGCCCGAATGGGTTGACTGCTTTCCGACCGAAGTGAGACAACAACCGAGCCAGGAAGCCTGATCCGCCTCGCCCGCTTGGATGGATTGGGTTGGGGAAAATAGGTCATGGCTGCGGACTATCTCACCCCGCCCCTGGGCCCACCAGATTACCCACGGGCGTGACCGACAGAGTCGGTGGCCTTGTCCATAGTTTCCGGCTGTAACGGTCTCTGGGCCTTCGACGTGTCGGACGGTTGGTGCCTGACAGTAATCATCCCTCGGTTACAGTCGTCATCACGTCAACGCACGATGCTCCGCAGGCATTGCAGTTTCCCCCAAAAGCGAAACTGGCGGGTAAGAATCTGGAAGAAGATCTCGTTGAAACCGCGATTACACTCACAACCGGATCAATCGTGTAGTGGCGGCATAGCGTCCAATAACTCGCGCTGGATTGGGAGGTGAGTCAGGAGCCGACGTTTTCCCAGCTGAAATTGTTGAATCGCTGGCGTAACTGCGACTTCAGCAATTTCCCCGTGGAGGTGTGCGGCAATTCCGCGAGAAAGACAAAGCCATCCGGCAGTTGCCACCGGGCAAACCGGTCGCCGAGGAAGCTGCGCAGTTCTTCGTTGGAAACCTGCGCTCCATCTTTCAGTACTACGCACGCCAGGGGTCGTTCTTGCCACTTGGGATGCGGAATGGCAACCACAGCGGCTTCCTTAATCGCCGGATGCCCAACCAGTGCGTTCTCCAGATCGACCGAACTGATCCATTCTCCACCGGACTTGATCAGGTCTTTGGTACGGTCGGTGATCTTCATGTAGCCTTCGGAATCGATCGTGACCACATCTCCGGTGCGCAGCCACCCGTCCTCCGTCCACTTGTCCTGTGCCTCGGGCAGATTGTAGTAGGCTGCGGCGACAAACGGCCCGCGGACCTGCAACTCGCCGAAAGTCTGGCCGTCCCAGGGAATCTCGCCGTCAGCGGCAACCGCGCGCATCTCCACCAAGGGCGAGGGCAGACCTTGTTTTGCGCGAATCTCATATTTCCTGTCTTCGGGCCAGCCAGCCATTTCAGGTTTCAGGGTTGAGCAGGTCGCGATCGGCGTAGTCTCCGTCATGCCCCACGGCTGAATCACTCGCACTCCGAACTTGTCGAAACGGCGGAACATACTTTCCGGTGCTGCCGACCCAGCCACGACAATGCGTAATCCCTCCACCAGCTTCCAGCGTGCGGGATCGTGCTCCAGGCAGTCAATCACGCCCAGCCACACTGTGGGCACTCCGCCGGTCAGAGTGACTCTTTCGCCGGCCAGCAACTCCAGGAGGGCTTCGGGCTGGAGATTGGGGCCGGGAAACACCAGCTTGCAGCCGTTCATTACGGCAGCATGCGGCAGGCCCCAGGCATTGGCATGAAACATGGACATCGCAGGCAGCACCGTGTCCATACGAGACATGGCAAAGTTGTCCGGCAGGGAAATCGACAGGGCATGCAGAACCAGGGACCGGTGCGAATAGGCCACGCCTTTAGGCTGGCCCGTGGTTCCGGAGGTATAGCACATAGCGGCCGCAGCGTCCTCGTCGGTACTCGCGTACGCGGGAGTGCCACTGCCCTGCGCCAGGAACGACTCGTAATCGTCGTATTTAGCAGGCGTGGGTGAGCCCCCGAGCGGCACCACTAACACACGCTCGAAGTTCACCTTGTCGGCAAACCTCTCGTATATCGGAAGCAGCACGTCATCCACGATTAGCCAGCGATCTTGTGCGTGGTTGGCGATAAAGGCCAGCTCATCCGGATGCAACCGGAGATTGAGCGTGTGTACCACGCCACCGACCGCGGGAATCCCGAAGTATGCCTCCAGGTGCGTGGAGTGGTTCCACATCAGGGTCGCGACCCGGTCACCTTGTCTAAGTCCAGCGTGCTGCAGACTTGCCCCCAGAGCACGAGCCCGGCGGTACAGGTCGGAGTAGGTAGAACGACGAACGGAGTTATCTGGCAAGCGGGAGATCACTTCAACCCCGGGAAACAATTTGCCCGCCCGTTCGAGGAACGAGGTGAGCGTCAGACCGTACTGCATCATTGTTCCCTGCAACTTTTCGCCTCCTCCACTATCCGCAGGATTCGCACCTGCGACCCGGACCCTGCCTGATGGCGCATTGTAGCGCGGTGCAAACATT
>DATGYF010000563.1:0-7566 GCA_035298145.1 Terriglobales bacterium
GGCGCCGCCACCGCCGCAGATGATGCCGGCGAATGGCAATGGCCGCGGACATCTGAATCTGGCGACATCGATCCGTTCACTCCGGCTGCGCAGCGGACTGAGCCAGCGCCAGCTGGCGGCGCGCATGTCGGTCCCCCGGACGTACGTGTCGAAGATCGAAAATGAAAAGGCG
Organism: Terriglobales bacterium; assembly: GCA_035298145.1. Lineage (GTDB taxonomy): Bacteria > Acidobacteriota > Terriglobia > Terriglobales > Acidobacteriaceae > JAIQFF01. Next base: position 173 of record DATGYF010000563.1, read on the forward strand.
ACCCCGACCCTTTCCTCGCTGGAACGGCTGGCCCGCGCGCTGGAGGTCACGGTGCCCGATCTGCTTTCGGGCGGAGAACGCAACCGCCAGGAAGAAATCGGCGAGCTGATGAAAGATCAGTTTATCGCGGAACTGATGCCGTTCGTGTCGCAGCTGAACGGGATGCAGCTATCGAGTGTGCTGGCCCAGGTCCGCGACTTGACCCTGCGTCCGCGCCGCAGCGCCTGAACAGATTCAATGTGGGCGCGAGCGTCCCGCTCGTGCCACGGCTTGCACGAGCGAGGACGCTCGCGCCCACATTGAATGAATTGAGAACGATTTTATCCGGGCAACCACCAACTGAAGCCGGGGCCGCGAGGCCCCGGTTGTTTTTGACGCGTCACATCTCCCGCAGATACGATTCCTTGTACTCCAGGTAATTGCGCGCGTAGCGCATGATCGTTTCCTGATCTTTTTCCTCCAGCTTGCGGCGAAACTTTCCCGGAGATCCCATCCACAGCGATCCGGGTTCGACAATCGTTTTCTCCGGGATCAGCGTTCCTGCCGCGATAATCGACCCCGCGCCGATGCGCGCCCCATTCAGGATGATCGAGCCCATGCCTATCAGGCAGCGGTCTTCGATGGTGCAGCCATGCAGGATCACGGAGTGGCCGACGGTAACGTATTCGCCCAAAAACACTCCGTACTGCTCCTTCATGCCATGCAGAACGCTTCCGTCTTGCACATTCGAATGCGCGCCCACGCGGATGGAATGCACGTCGCCGCGCAAGACGGCATTCATCCAGATACTGGCGTGCTCGCCTAGAATCACATCGCCGATGATTTGCGCCGAAGCGTCAACGAAGCAGGATTCCGGGACCGTGGGTGCTTTGCCTTTGTAAGAACGAATCATGTCCAGGTCAAAAGGAAAAAGGAATTTGAACATAACACGGGAGCGGCTTTGGATGTAAGGCCGTACGACTGGGAACAGGGAACTAGAAACTCGAGACTGGTTTGTAAAAACCTGCCTGAGGTTCGGCGGGACTGGGGGTCGGACAGGGCTGGGAGTCGAGTCCACATAGAGGCGGCGGGCGAGGGCGCCCGCCCCACACCCGCCCGTCCTCCGGCTAGTTGTCGGTGGGTACCGGTACCTTGGGTGCCGCCGGCACCCGCGGCGGCTTGGGCGGTGGCGTCGCTTCGGCCAGCGACGATCCCTTGCGCAATTCGATTCCGCCGTGCTCGTTGTTGATCACCAGGTGCGGACCACCGCCGCCCACGGCGCCGCTGGCCGTCGCCTGGTCGTCGCCGTTGTCGATTTTCAGGGCTGCGAAATCGGATTCGATTTCCCCGCCGCGAGAGCGGGCGTCCACCTGGAAGCCGGCCTTGTCGGGCAGATAAATCTGGACGTCACTGTTGCGGTTGCTCAGTTGCATGTTGCCCAGCTTGCTCATGTGGATTTCTACTGCGCCGTTTTCGTTTTCCACCCGCACATCCCCGTTGACTCCGGTCAGCCGGATGTCCTTCGACCGGGTAAGCAGGCGGAATGGACCCATCAGGTCGCTGGCCCGCATGTCGCCCGAATCCATATCGAGGTCACCGCTGAGCTTGGAAAACTCCATATCGGTGCGGGCCGATTTGAAGCCGACCAGGCCGGCGATCTTGGCCAGCTTGATGGTGTCGAACTCTCCATTAATGCGCGCTGAGCCTTTCACGTCCGCCAGGGAAATGTCATCCCCTCGTCCCTGAACTGACACATCACCTGAAACATTCGAGACCCGTGCCGAGGCACTGGACAGGTTGAGTACCAGCTTGCCATTGATATCGGAGGCGGCAACCTCGCCGTGCTGGCTGCCAACTTCAACGTCACCGTCGCGTCCGAGCACGCTGACATCACCGCGCCGGGAGGTAATTACAACCGCCGCTTTTCGCGGCACGCTGACGTCGAGATCGGTGGTAACCGGGCGCTCGCCGGCGCCCTGCGTATTGGCGTTCAAGGTGATCACATTGCCGCTGACGCTGATTTGCGGCTTGGTGGAGGGATTGAACTTATCGGCTTCCTCCTGGCTGTCCGCGTTGATCCGCTTGTGGGCGGCCACGTGAATCTGGTTGTCTTCCGAAACCGTCAGGTTTACCGCGCCCCTATCACTCACGATACGCAGGCTGTTGCCCGCCGGAAAGTCCTGCTGCAGTTGGTCATCGTAACTGTAGTTGTGTCCAAACAGAGTGAAATCTTCGTCGCCCATCTGAATGTGGTTGCGAATTTCGTCCCAGTTGAAGCGGGAGGCCTGGGTTGCCGACAACCCGAAAACGATCAGAAAAAATAGAAGCAGGACCCCTCCGGCGCCGATCCCGGCGGGGCGTGTGCCTTCCCGTTTCGCCTGCTCGTACTCGACCAGCTTGATCACGCCCCAGAGAATGATCAGGGCGGGCCAGTAGGTGCCGAACCAGTGCAGTAGCGGCTGCGGATGCAGCACGCGCATGGTCGTCAGCAGCAGCACGACGCCCAGCAGGATCATCACTACCGGACCGGCCACGGAACGTCGCTGTCTCGGCCGATACTCGATTGGGGGCGGAGCTTGCACGGGGCTAGCCATTTTTCACCTCCGGCTTCACTTCCGGGTAAGACGGGGGCGGCACCTCGCCGGATGCGAATCCGGAAGGCGGCACTCCGCTTGATGAGGGCGGTCCCGCGAGCGGGTCCGGGCCAGCCGTACTCTGGAAAATCTTTACCAGCCCGATCACCACCAGCAGCAGGGGCAGGGTGCGGCCGAACCGGATTACGCCCATGCTGTCGAGCAGAAACTGAAATCCCAGGGTCAACAGGATGGCTGGCCCCATCAGGCCGCGCCTGCAACTGCGCATACGGTCAAATCCGGGCGGAACTTCGCCGACCAGGCCCAGGCGTCGCGCCAGCAGCCAGCCGCCGATGCCAATGAGCACCAGGGGCCAGATGCGGTGCGCGCTGAAATCCCAGATGTCGAGGGTATGCAGCAGGAAGATCACGCCCAGGCCGATCAACACCAGGGCACCCACGGGGACCTTGCTGACGTCCACGCGCTCTCCCGCACCAAAGGTTGTTGCCAATCCAAAAGGGTCGGGCGGGGCCAGTCCCAGCTGCAGGGCACGGGCACTGCGTACCGAATCGATGATCTGATAGAAGTAGAAGCCGGCAATGGCCAGCCCGAAGACCGTGCCCATGGCGTCGCTTCCGCTGCTCGCACCCAGAATCAGCAGGGTGAAGATGACCAGGTGTGCCAGGCCCTTGGCATATTGACCGGTGTAAACCGCGCCCACACCGAAGGGAAAGAAGCCCGCCAAAACGCCGGCCAAAGCGGGATTCGGACCCCCGCCTGCGACCGGAGTACCCACGGGGGTTGCCGGAACGAAGCCGGCGGCGGGGGGCGCCACGTTCGGCTGCACGCCTTCCAGGCGTGCGGCCAGGCAGGTCTCGCAATAAATCACTCCGTGCACGGAACGGGTGCAGTTGGCACACAGCGGTTTTCCGCAGGTGCGGCAAAATGCGACCTTCTCAATATCGGGATGGTTAGCGCAGTTCATGAAAGCCTCCTGTAAGTGGTCATCCTCACTACAGGCGGATCATTCGGGAGCGAGGCCAGCACGGGCTGGTTCTCTCCCTGGCTGTAGTTGCGTTCCTGTGTCGGTTCGGGTTGTCCACTGGTATTGTTGTCCTTCTTTTCCTTGTTCTGTTCCTGTGGGGGTGGTGCCGGCGGAGCAGTCACTCGTTTGAATTCCCGCACCCGCGATTCGATTTCATACACGAAACGAATATTTTCGTAGTACTTGACCACTCGTCCGGTGGTCTCGTAATAAGTTCGCTTGAGGGCGCTGGGCCGCAGATCCACATGCCGCACATCGCTCACCTTCACCCCCGCCAGGCTCAATGAAATTGACAGCGAGAAGAACGCCATTCCGAACGACATGGCGAAGCGGGGCTGGCGGCTCATGGAAAGGACGGGCGCGAACACCGGCCGCAGCCACGCCGTGACCGCATCCATCCACGAAGCTTTGGCCCCGGACTGGACGGCGGCGCGCTGGCTTTCGTATCCCGTGGTAGCCAGCAGAATGTTGTGCACCAGGTGAGAAGGAGCGTCCACTTCAGGCAGCGATTTCAGCCAGCGCCGCCCTGCATCGGCCTCCGCGAACAGCGGCCCGCATACCGCGCACACCCGGGCGTGGGCCTGAAAGCTTTCCAGCTTCGGTCCGCTCAGCGACCCATCGAGCGCTTCGATCAGCAGCGCATCGAACTCCGCGCATTTCATGCCGTTTTTGGTTTCGCCTGCCATCACATCACCTGCCTATAAGTACGTTGGAGCAGTCGCGCAAGTTCCGCTCGACCGCGATTTATCCTTGATTTCACGGTGCCCTCTGGAACCTTCAGTACCGTGGCAATGTCTTTGTAGTCCATGTCCTGCAGGTCGCGCAGGATGACCGCTTCGCGCAGTTCGGGCGAAAGCTTCTGCAAGGCGCTGTGGATCAGTTCGCGGGCCTCGCGGCTCTGCACGCTGGCATCGGCTGCCGGCGCCTTGTCCTCGATCTTCTCGCTCAGCGGCATGGCGTCTTCGTGCTCCGACGGCGTGGTGTCCAGCGATTCGGTCATCCGGTCCTGCTTGCTTTTGCGGAAGTGGTCCACCAGCAGGTTGCGGGTGATGGTTGTGACCCAGGTCATGAACGCTCCCCGCTCGACATCGTACGAACTCAGGGTGCGGAACATCTTGATGAAAACTTCCTGGGTGAGGTCCTGGGCGTCATCGCCCGATCCGGCGAAGCGATAGCAGATGTTGTAGATTCGCCGGTTGTAGCGCTGCACGATTTCCTCCCAGGCCACGACGTCGCCGGCAATGCAGCGACGGACCAGCATGGCAACGACCTGGGCGTCTTCCAACCCGCACTCCCCGGAACTCCTGGTCTGTCGCCCGGCACACCCCGGGCTTTAACACCACAATAGAGATACGTTTTTGTGGCCCCAAAAGTTCTTACGATCTATAAGGCAAGGCATTGTAGCAGGGGGCACAACTGCGAGACGAACGAAAGGCGAACAAACTGAGAACCGGGAACTCCAGACTGGGAACTGGGTTTTGAACCTTCTTCCGAAACGACATGCAGGCCGAAACCCCGAGTCAGAACAGCCGGCCCCCGCGATCCGGCGGAGCGGAGCTCCGCGATGGTTTCTCCTGCATCCGAAAACCCCGGTCGAGCTTCGCTCGACTGGACAGCCGGGGGAGGCTGTCCCCACGCAATTCCAGGCCAGGAGTCGCCGTACCCCCGGATTCCGAACTCAGACTTCCGCCCAGCGCCGCAGCAGGTTGTGATAGACGCCGGTGAGTTGCACTACGGCGGCATCGTCGGGCTTGGCCGGGTGAATGCGCTGGATGGCGGTATCGAGATCGAACAACAAGGTGCGCTGTCCGTCGTCGCGCACCATGCTCTGGATCCAGAAGAAGGATGACAACCGCGATCCGCGCGTAACCGGCGTCACGTGATGCAGGCTGGTGGAGGGATAGAGAATCATGTGACCGGCGGGAAGCTTTACCTGGTGAACGCCGTAGGTGTCCTCGACAATCAGCTCGCCCCCGTCATACTCATCGGGCTGCGAGAAAAACAGAGTGGCCGAAAGATCAGTGCGGATTCTGTGCCCGGTCCCACTGACCTGCCGGATGGCGTTGTCCACGTGAGTGCCGAATGACTGCCCGCCCTGGTAACGGTTGAAGAGCGGAGGAAACACGCGGGCCGGCAGCGCCGCCGAAACAAACAAAGAATTCTGTCCCAGGGCGGTGAGAATGGTCTCGCCCAGCTGGCGGGCGGAAGGATGGTTCTCCGGCAGCTGCATGTTGTCCTTGGCGCGGGCAGATTGATGGCCGGCTGTGACTTTCCCGTCCACCCATTCCGCCTGGTCCAGGATTTGCCGCGCCTCAGCCACCTGTTGGGATGTCAACACCTCAGGGATTGGCAGTAGCAATGGGTAATAGTCCCTTCTTCACGCTCAGAATTTGAAAGTGATGCCCAGCAGCGCCGAACGCGCCGCCCCGGGCACGATGTGCGCGGGATGGATCTGGTCGTAGTAGTACTTGTCGGCCAGGTTGTACACGTTGGCTCGAAGCTCAACGTGTTCGCCCAGGGGATACTTCGCCATGGCGTTGAACACCCAGTAGCCCGGCACCTCTTTCACCAGGCCGGTAACGGGATCGAGAGGCGTGGTCGAACTGGCGGTGCGGCTATCGACAAAATCCGCGCCGCCGCCAACGCTCAGGCGCCAGGGCAGCTCGAAGGTGCTCCAGGTGCTGAACGTGTTTCGGGGAACGTTGGCCAGTTGGGCGCCGACGGATTGCGGGAAGACCTGAGATCCTGTGACCTTGCCATTCAGATAAGCGTAGCTGGCCAGAATTTCCCAGCGGCTGGTGATGTATCCGCTGGCTTGTACCTGAACGCCGCTCACCCGCTGGCTGCCAGATAAAACCACGGTCGTGGCATTCACGGTTTCGCGGGCATTGGTCTTGTCGGTGCGGAACGCCGCCGCCCGTAACGACAGCTTTCTAGCGAACAAATCCCACTTGGTGCCCACTTCGAAAGTCCGGCTCTGCTCGGGCGGCGCGTTCTGTGTGGCCACGCTCAGCGCCAGAGTCTCGGCAGAAGGGTTGAATGACGTGCCGTAGTCAAAATAAAGACTTCCGCCGGCCACGGGCTTGAATACCAGCGCACCGCGCCAGCTGGGCATGACGTCCACCCGCTTAAACGGTGAACCGGGCGTTACCGGCAAGGACTGGTCGGCTGTGGCATCGAACCGGTCCACCCGGACTCCGGCGGTGAGGTCGAGCCTGGGCAACAGGTTGACGGTATCGATTGCGTAGGCGCCGGCGCTGATGGCAGTCACATGCGTGTCGGTGATCCCAGTGGTCGGAACAGTGCCGGCAAAAGGCTGGCTGGTGTCAGGATGCAACAGGTTGGTAGTTGGAACGGTGGTGAGATCGAAACGCTGGCGGTAGGGAGATGAAGTTTCCCGCCCGCCCTCCGCTCCCGCCACTACCGTGTGACGCAGCGAGCCGGTGTTGAACTTCACGATCACATCGGCCTGGTCCTGCAGAAATGTTTCCGTGCTATCGACGGTAATCTGGTTGCGCAGAACGCCGATCTGGCCGAGCGGCGTGCTTAGCGGCTCTGGATGCAGAGTGGTCGGGTCGATCTGAGGCTCGGTGATGCGAACATCGCGATGATAATGCGCGTAACGGGCCTGGTTGCGGAATGTGATGTGGCTGTTTACGTCGTGCTCGAACGTGACCGTTCCCATGTCCACGTTGGTCTTCAGATAATTGCCATGCTGAAAGCCGTAGTAGTTGCGGCGCTCGACCGGGGCCGGGCCGTTAAACAGCCAGGGGATGCCATAATCGGGCGTGTCGTCG
>DATGYF010000564.1:0-3132 GCA_035298145.1 Terriglobales bacterium
CCCTGCACCGATTTCTTCAAGTACGCCTGCGGCAATTTTTCCAAGCTGTACCCGATTCCCAACGATCGTTCCGCCTACGGCACCGGCGCCATGATTGCCGACTACACCGAATACATCCTGCACACCATGCTGGAAAAGGCCGCCGCGGGGGGCGCGGGCCGCACTCCGAATGAACAGAAAATCGGCGATACCTATGCCGCCTGCATGGACGTGGACGCGATCAATCAGAAGGGGCTGAAACCGCTGCAGCCCGAGTTCGATCGCATTGCCGCGCTCAAGAGTAAAGATGACTTGCCCGAGCTCCTCGCCCGCTTCCAGTTGATCGCCGCCAACGCCTTTATGAGCTTTGGCGAACAGCAGGATTTCAAGGATGCCCGCAAGCAGATCGCGGTAGCCGATCAGGGTGGCCTGGGCCTGCCGGAACGGGATTATTATTTCCGCACCGGAGACGCCGCCGAGAAGACCCGCACCCAGTACGTGCAGCACATCGCCAACATGCTGAAGCTGGCAGGCGAACCGGAAGACAAAGCTGTCAGCGACTCCAAAGCCATCATGCAACTGGAGACCGCGCTGGCCAAGGTCTCCATGGACATTACCTCGCGGCGCGATCCCAACAAGGTTTACCACCTGATGCCGGTCTCCGAGTTCGCAGCACTGGCTCCGGGACTGGCCTGGGACCGCTTTCTGGCCGCTTCCGGGGCGCCTCAGATCACCGAACTGAACGTCACCACTCCCGACTTCTTCAAGGGTATGAACGCCCTGCTCGCTTCCACCGATCTGGAGACGATCAAGGCCTATTTACGCTGGCAGCTGATTCTTTCCAATCCCGGCTACGTCTTGCCCAAGGCGCTCGACGATGAACGCTTCGATTTCTACGGTCGTAAGCTGCGAGGCCAGCCGGAACAAAGGGCGCGCTGGAAGCGCTGCGTGCAGGCCACTGATGGAGCCCTGGGTGAGGCCCTGGGCCAGGTCTATGTGGCACAGGAATTTCCTCCTGCCAACAAACAAGCCACGGTGCAAATGGTGAAGGACATTGAGGCCGCGATGGACCAGGACATCGACACCCTGGACTGGATGAGCTCCGCCACCAAAGTCCGCGCCAGGGAAAAGTTGCGCGCCGTAGCCGACAAGATCGGGTATCCGGACCACTGGCGGGATTATTCCACCCTGACCATCGCGCGCGACGACGCCTTCGGGAATGCGCAGCGCGCCACCGAGTTTGAGGCCCGGCGCCAGCTGGCGAAAATCGGCAAGCCGGTCAATCGCGGGGAGTGGTTCATTACGCCGGCAACGGTCGATGCCTACTACAACCCCAGCATGAACGACATTAACTTTACTGCCGCCATCCTGCAGCCTCCGCTGTATGACAGCCATGCCTCGGACGCGACCAACTATGGGCACGTGGGAGGCATCGTGGGACACGAACTGACCCACGGCTTCGACGACGAAGGCCGCCAGTTCGACGCCAACGGAAATCTCGAGGACTGGTGGACTCCCGAAGACGGCAAGAACTTTGACGAGAAAGCGGAGTGCGAAGTAAAGGAATACAGCAACTTTGTCGCGGTCGATGATGCCAAAGTAAATGGCAAGCTCACTCTGGGCGAGAACACCGCCGACAACGGCGGCTTGCGCCTCGCTTACATAGCGCTCCTGGCCGATGCGAAACGGAAGAACATCAATCTGACGAAAAAGCAGGACGGCTATACGCCGATCCAGCAGTTCTTCCTGGGGCACGGACAGAGTTGGTGCGGCGACACCCGTCCCGAGCAACTGCGCCTGCAGGTGCAGACCGACCCGCACTCGCCTCGGCAATTCCGCGTGAACGGCGTGGTGCAGAACATGCCGGAATTCGGCAAGGCCTTCGGCTGCAAGCCCGGTCAACCCATGATGCCGGTGAATGCCTGCCGCGTGTGGTGAGCTCTCCCGCCCTGTCTCTCCAAAAAACGGAGAGACGGGGAGGGGCACCCAGGGCACTATGGAGGACGGGCGTCCCCGCCCGTCCCTCCAGCGCCAGCATCCAGCAGTAAACTTCGGGTAACCGGCTTAGGACTTCATCAGCTTGGAGAAATACCGGTTGTCGTAAAACATCGTGCTGTTGTGCACGAACTCGAGGACCTTGTGCATCTTGTCGCGGTCTTCGCGGTTCATATCGTTGAACTGGATCGCAATGCCTGAACCGGGATCGATGCGCACAACGAAGCCTGAAGCCTGCAGCCTGCCATCATCAATCGAGAAAATAACTTTCAACTTTGACCCCGCCGGCATGAGGGTGCTGGTTTCCACGTAGCAGCCGCCCAGGCTGACGTCGATCAGGTTGCCCAGGACGGGCACGTCGCCTTCGTGCGGCCGCAACTCGATGGTGACCCGGCACTTCATGCGGGGATACAAGCGGCGGTTCTTACGCGAAGGCTGCTTCTGCTTTTCGATGTACATGCGACGGTCGGCTTCGGCCAGCAGCGCTTCCGCATCTTTTCCGTCTTCCGGATACAGGGCCTGTCCCACGCTCAGCGACAGAATGTCCTCGCTGCACACTTCCTGGCCGGCCTGCCGCGCCAGTTCACGCAGGCTTTCCGCCTTCTTGGCGGAGGCCTCCGCGGTCAAGCCCGGCGCCACCACCACAAATTCGTCTCCGCCCATGCGGGCCACGTAGTCGTACTCGCGACAGCTCTCTTTCAATGCCTGTGCGAACAGGCGAAGCACGCGATTGCCTTCCAGGTGTCCAAAGCGGTCATTGATCTGCTTGAAGCCGTCCATATCGCTGACCATGACGACCAGGGATGTGGTGTCGCGCTTGCAGCGCGCCAGTTCGCGGTCCAGTTGCAGGAACAGCGAGCGGGCGTTGGGCAGCCCGGTAAGGTAATCGGTGACGGCCGAGCTTTCCGCCTGCTCGAACTTTACGGCGTTTTCGATGGCCAGCGCCATCTTCGAGCTGATGGCCAGCAGGATGCGCAAGTGGTCGGAAGTGAAGGCGTCGATTTCCGCGTGGTAGAGCGCGAGCACTCCCACTACGCCCGCGAGTCCTTCCAGAGGAATCGCCAGTGCCGAGCGCAGCGTGCTGAACTTGGTTGGATCGTTGAGATACCCCGGTTCCACCGAGGGATTGCCATTGATGATGGGCTTCCGGTTCTGCGC
>DATGYF010000565.1:0-2732 GCA_035298145.1 Terriglobales bacterium
GCCTGGAAGCGAAAGTGCGCGGCACGCACGCGAATTTTTTGCGCTTTACTTCGCCGGTGCACTCGCCTTATCCGGAAAACAATCTGGCGAATGCGCGCTGGTTTCCGGCGCGCGGCCGGCGGGCCGTGGTGCTGCTGCCGCACTGGAATTCCGATGCGCTGGCCTACACCGGGCTGTGCCGCGTGCTGAACCTGATGGGCATCGCGGTGCTTCGCCTGAGCATGCCGTATCACGACATCCGCATGCCCGCGGACACGCGCCGCGCCGACTACGCAGTTTCCGCCAACATCGGGCGCACCCTCGACGCCTGCCGCCAGGCGGTGGTGGACGTGCGCTGCTGTCTGGACTGGCTGGAGCAGAAGGGATACAGCCGCCTCGGCATCCTGGGCACCAGCCTGGGATCCTGTTATTCATTTCTTGCCGCCGCGCACGATCCCCGCATTCGCGTGGCCGCTTTCAATCATGCCTCGACCAACGTCGCGGACGTGGTCTGGCACGGGCAATCCACGCGCCACATCCGCCAGGGTCTCGAAACGCAAATTGACCTCGAACGGCTGCGCGCGTTGTGGAGCGGCATCAGTCCGATTTCTTATTTCGAACAGTTCGCCCGCTGGCCCAAGAAGTCCCTCATTATTTACGCGAAGTACGACATGACTTTTCTGCCGGGGCTTTCGCGCGATGCGGTAGCGGAGTTCGAACGTTACGGACTGGACCACAAAGTCGTGGTCCTGCCTTGCGGCCATTACACCACCGGCGAGACACCTTACAAATATATGGATGGCTGGCAGCTGGTTTCGTTCTTGCGGACAGCGTTTGAAAGTGCGTGAAAGCTTCTAGCTTCTAGCTCCTGGCTTCTAGCTGTTTAGCCTTGACTAACATCGTCCATCGCGGGATCTATCCTGCTAACGACGAAAGCTGAGCTAGAATGAGTTGAGGTGGCTGAGGGTTTTAATCCGCCGGCAGAAACCGAGAGCAGGTAGCTAGAAGCTAGAAGCTAGAAGCCAGCAGCTCAAAAGGCAAATCATGAAAACTGACCGCATGTCACTCCCGCTCGACGAGGCCGATCCGCAAATTGCGGCTGCCATCGACAATGAAGTTCGCCGACAGCACGAAGGATTGGAGCTGATCGCTTCCGAGAACTTTGTTAGCGAGGCCGTGCTTGAGGCCATGGGCTCGGTGTTCACCAATAAGTACGCCGAGGGCTATCCCGGCAAGCGCTACTACGGCGGCTGCGAGTTTGCCGACGTGGTGGAAGAGTTGGCGCGGGAGCGGGCCAAGAAGCTGTTTGGAGCGGAGCACGCCAACGTGCAGCCTCACGCCGGGTCGCAGGCCAACATGGAGGCCTACGCGGCGGTGCTGCAGCCGGGCGATACCATCCTCGGACTCAACCTGGCCCACGGCGGACATCTGACTCACGGCCATCATCTGAATTTTTCCGGCAAGACCTACCGCATCGTGCCTTATGGCGTGACCAAAGAAACCGAAACTATCGATTACGACGACCTGGAAAAGCTGGCGGAAAAAGAGCGGCCGAAGCTGATCATCGGCGGGGGCAGCGCGTATCCCCGCATCATCGATTTTGCCCGCATGCGGCAGATTGCCGATAAAGTGGGCGCACTTTACCTCGTGGATATGGCGCACTTCGCCGGACTGGTTGCGGGCGGCGTTCATCCTTCGCCCGTGCCGCATGCGCATATCGTCACCACCACCACGCACAAGACCTTGCGCGGACCTCGCGCCGGAATGATCCTGAGCAAACAGGAATTCGCCGCCGCCATCGACAAAGTTGTGTTTCCCGGAATGCAGGGCGGCCCGCTGGTCCACATCATCGCGGCCAAGGCGGTCAGCTTTCTCGAAGCGATGCAGCCAGAATTCCGGGAATACGCGCGGCAGATCGTGGCCAACGCAAAAGTGCTGGCCGAAACGCTGGCGGCGGAAGGCTTCCGCATAATTTCCGGGGGCACCGACACTCACCTCATGCTGGTCGATGTGTTCTCTAAAGGAATACTCGGCAGCGAAGCGGAGAAAGCCCTGGGCGAGGCCGCTATCACGGTCAACAAGAACGCCATCCCGTTCGACACCAATCCGCCCATGAAGCCGAGCGGCATTCGCATTGGCACGCCTGCGCTCACCACTCGCGGCATGAAGGAAGAAGAGATGAAGCAGGTAGGACGCTGGATCTCGGAGGCCCTGCATCATCGCACTGAAGCGGCGGTGCTGGGCAAGATACGCAAGCAGGTCTTGAGTCTGGCGGAGGCCTTTCCGCTTTATCCGGAGCGGCGCGCGAAGGCGCAGGTGGAAGTACGGGCCTAGTATAAAATCGCGGATGGACGTCCCGTGGCGATGTCACAACCCGCGCCGAGGGCGAGACGCCCTTCGGGACAGCCGGCAAGATGCCGGCGCTACTTGACTGACCCACCGGTGCGACCCGCCATTGACGTGCAATACTTCGTTCAGAAAGGTTCTCGTAGCGGCGCCGTCTCGGCGGCTGTCCGGCGGGCGTCTCGCCCGCCGCGGATCAAACTTTGACGGGCGACGACGCCCGTCCTCCATTTGCTGGCCCAACCGCGTGCTCTGTGGTTAAATCTCCCCGTGAAGGTCGCCATCGATATCCGGCGGATGACTGAATTCGGCGTGGGCACTTACACGCGCAATATTGTGCGGGCGCTGGGCCGGCTGGATAGCGAAAGCAAATACTTCCTGATCGGCCCGCCGGAAAAAGTGGCCGAGAT
>DATGYF010000566.1:0-3066 GCA_035298145.1 Terriglobales bacterium
AGTCATCAGTCGTCATGAAGCCCACTCCTTTGTAGCGCCGGCGTCTCGCCGGCTGTTCGGGCGGGCATCCTGCCCGCCCCAGGGGGCGGGATGCCCCCGAGCCAGCCGGCAGGATGCCGGCGCTACAAACGAACCGACGACCGAGATTGAGGACTGATGACCTGATTCCGACCCACACTCGCTACATCGCCGACTTATAATGTTCTCCGAATGAAGTCCGTCATTGTCGGCACCGCCGGGCACATCGATCACGGAAAAACCGCGCTGGTCAAGGCCCTTACCGGCATTGACGCCGATCGCCTGGAAGAAGAAAAACGCCGCGGCATCACCATCGACATCGGGTTCGCGCATCTCGAACTGCCTCTGCCGGATGGTGAAATCCTGCGCCTCGGTTTTGTCGATGTTCCTGGGCACGAACGTTTTGTCCGCAACATGCTGGCCGGCGTGGGAGGAATCGATCTGGTTTTGCTGGTGATTGCGGCGGATGAGTCGATCAAGCCGCAGACCCGCGAGCATTTCGATATCTGCCGGCTGCTCTCGGTGCGCCGGGGAATCGCGGTTCTGACCAAGTCCGATCTGGTGGACCGAGAGACTCAGGACGTGGTGAAACTGGAGGTCGAAGAGTTTCTGCGCAATTCGTTTCTGGATCCGGCGCATTCATCGGTGGTCGCGGTCAGTTCGCTGACTGGCGCGGGCCTCGATGAACTGCGGCAGGCTCTGACCAAGGCCGCGGCAGAAATTCCCGCGCGCAACTCTTCGGCGTTATCCCGCCTGCCGGTTGACCGGGTGTTCTCCATGAAAGGCTTTGGCGCAGTGGTGACGGGCACGCTCGTCTCGGGCACGATTCACAAAGAGGATGAACTGGAAGTTTTCCCCACCGGCCGGCGGGTGCGGGTGCGCGGAATTCAAGTGCATGGGCAGGGGGCCGAAAAAGCGCTGGCCGGACAGCGCACCGCCTTAAATCTCGCCGGGATGACCACTCAGGAGATGACTCGCGGCATGGTGCTGGCGCCGCCTTCAACGTTTCAGGCGGTGTCACGCCTGGATGTGTCGCTCACGTTATTGCCTGCGGCAAAGCCCCTGAAGGACCGGGCGCGAGTCCATCTGCATGCTTACACTTTTGAAACCATTGCCACGGTCGTGCTCTTCAGCCAGAAGTCCGGACAAAAGCAGGTGTCGCCGGGAGAAACTGCGATCGTTCAGTTGCGCCTGACTGAACCCACTCTTCTGTTGCCCGGGGACCGCTTTATTGTGCGTCAGTTTTCGCCGGTCGTGACTATTGGCGGAGGCGTGGTGCTCGACGCATCGCCGCTTTTTCGCAGGCAGGGGCCGGAGGCGTTTCTGCAAACCCTGGCGGAGGGCGATGCTCAATCGATCTTGGGCGCCCGCATCGCGCGGCGGGGTCATGCGGGAATCACAATCGCGGAACTGATTGCGGAAACTGGATGGCCCAGGCAGTTTATCGAATCGCATTTGTCCGCTCCGGTGTTGTCCGCCGGGGTTGCTCGAATCGGAGACAGGGTTGTACATCTGCCTGCCATTGAAGAATTGAAGGTGTTGATCAGCGACCTGGTGGGCGGCTTTCACAAGAAGAACCCGCTGGTCGCGGGCATCAGCAAGGAAGAACTGCGCGACCAGGCCAGGGCGTCCAGCGAGGTGTTCTCCGACGCCCTGGACGCGCTGGTCCGCGCCGGGAAACTTGAGGTTGCCGCGGAAATCGTCCATCTTCCGGGACGCGGCGTGGTGATGAAGGACGACGAAGCGGAATCCCAAAAAATCATCGAGCGGGCGTTCGCTTCGGCTGGCCTGAAAGTTCCGGCATTGAAAGATGTGCTGGCCGGACTCAAAGTGGACAAAGCCCGTGCCCAGAAGATCGTCACCCTGCTGCTGCGCGACAAAGTCCTGGTGAAGATCTCCGAAGACCTGGTCTTTCATCGCGACGCGCTGCTGGCTTTGCGCCGGCGCATGTCGTCAGAAAAAACGAAATCGCCGAAGATCGATGTGGCCCGCTTCAAGGACATAACCGGCGTAACCCGGAAATACGCGATCCCTCTGCTGGAATATCTCGACCGTGAGCACGTGACGCGCAGGGTGGGAGATGAGAGAGTGATCCTGTAGAGCAAAAGAGTAGCGCCGGCGTCCCGCCGGCTGTCTGGTGGGCGTCCCGCCCACCCATGGGGCCGGCCGGAGGCCGGCGCTACCTGAGTCCGTGGCCAGATCTTTTCTTCCGGCTTGTTCAGTGATGCGTGGCCATGAAGTTCTCCGAAACCCGAGAATGGACTTCGTATAATAAAGCACGCACCTCAGAATGTTTCGTGCCGGAAGGAACCTGCCGATGCTTTCAATTCGCCCTGCCCTGGCCGGCGACGTGCCCACGTTGAATACGCTCATCCATGAGCTTGCCGCCTTCGAGCGTCTTCCCGCCACCGTCAACGAAGCTGGGTTGCTGCGCGATGGGTTCAGTGAATCGCCCAGATTCCAGGTGCTGATGGCGGAATGGGACGGCAAACCTGCCGGCTATGCGCTGTTCTTCGACTATTACTCCAGCTTTGAAGGTCGTCCCGGACTCTTTCTTGAGGACCTCTATGTTGGCGGACAGTACCGGGGAAAGGGAATTGGCCAGGCGCTGCTGGCCCGCGTGGCGTCGGTGGCGCGGGAAAAGAATTGCTTTGACGTGCGCTGGCAGGTGCTCGACTGGAATACTCCGGCGATCGACTTCTATAAGAGCCTGGGCGCAACTTTTCTGGACGACTGGAAAACCGTGAGCCTGGTCGGAGACGCCCTGGAACATGTGGCAAAGGAAGCACGATGACGACAGCGGTAAGAGTCATCGGGGCCGGGCTGGCGGGATCGGAAGCAGCGTGGCAGTGCGCTCGGCGCGGAATTGCGGTCGAACTCTGGGAGATGCGTCCCGTGCGCTCTACACCCGCGCATCAGACCGCAGACTTTGCGGAGCTGGTCTGCTCGAACTCCCTGAAATCCGACAGCGAGAACACCGCGCCGTGGCTATTGAAGGAGGAAATGCGGCGCGCCGGATCGCGGCTGCTGGAGATTGCGCGCGAGTGC
>DATGYF010000567.1:0-9961 GCA_035298145.1 Terriglobales bacterium
CCCCCGCGCCTGATGCGCCAGGTCAACGGCCAAAGGCCGGCGCCGGTAGCCGACAACATTATCAATCTCAAAGTCACGTATGACCTGTGTAACGGGGCCAATGGGCCGGGCTGCTCTGGTGTCGCCAACCCCCTGGTGGCCCCTTTCTCCCCGAGCCAGATTAATAAAGTGAACATTCAGGTGATGGGACAGACCATCAACTCTTACGGCAACAAGTCCAGAAGTACGATTCTGACCACTTCCGTAAGCACCCGCAGCCTGTCGTTCAAGGACCGGTACAACTAGAAATCGTATAGAGGAGAGAGAGCGGTCTCGGAGATCACTATTATGCGTTGCATTAAGGGCCGATCACGGGGATTTACACTGATCGCGAGTTTGCTGGTGCTGGCATTGTTGTCCGCCATCGCGGTGAGTCTTCTGTTTATGGTCCAGGGCGCCGGTCAGGTTGGAAACAATGACCTGGAAACCAACCGGGCCTATTACGGTGCCGAATCAGGCATGGAGCTGCTGACGGCGAATCTGGCCGCGCTTTATCAGCAATCACAGTCTCCGACTCCGGCGCAGCTCACCGCGCTGGCCAATAATCCGCCGACCAGCGCGATGATCGGTTCTATGAGCTACCAGGAAAGCGTGACCTGGATTCCGGACGCCAACGGCAACCCCAAAGCCAGCACCAGCGTGATCAGCGCCGGAACCAACGCCGGACTCACCGCTGAAATCATTCCCTTGACGCTCAAAGTCAGCGCTACGCGGCCCGGCGGCGCTTCGGTGAACATGACCCGGGGCGTGGAAGTGGCCCTGATCCCGGTATTCCAGTTCGGCGTCTTTTCCGACAGCGACTTGAGTTACTTCGCCGGACCCGATTTCAACTTTCAAGGCCGCGTGCACACCAACGGCAATCTGTTCCTGGCTGAGGGCAACAACAGGAGCCTGGTGCTGGATGACAAGGTTACGGCTGTGGGAGAAATTCTTCGCGACCGTCTGGCCAACAACTTCCTGACCAATGCCAACTACACCGGGGAAGTTTATGTGCTCAACAAGACGGGCGGTTGCAACGGGAGTATTGCCACCGCGACGAATCCGGCGTTGAGTCCGAACTGTCTGAAATTCAGCGTGCCGTTGGCGAGCTGGAGTGGCGGTATTCCGGCTGCCGGCACGCAGACCAATGTTGCGACTTGGAAGAATACTTCGACCACAGTTTCGCCCACCACTTTTGGCGGCTTCATCGGCAATAACACCTCACTCGCAGTCCAGCCGCTGAATCTTCCGTTCGTGCAGGGAGCCAATGGATCGGCGCAGCAGATTGCGATTATCCGTAAACCTCCGCTTGGCGAAGCGCCGTCATCGGCGACGGGGTCGTCGCGCGAGTACAACAAAGCCACGGTCCGCATTCTGCTGGCCGGCAACCAGGCCGACTTGCATCCCGAACGGCCAGGCGTTCTGCCGGAAGACATTGATTTGACCGCCAACGGCTGTACCGCATCACCCCAGGGTAAGGCAGTGGCGGTACAGGGAGTCGGCGGCGCGGCGTTGGGAACCACCCGGTTCGCCATGGCACAGATGGGAACAGATGCAGGCTGGGTCGGGCCTCCCACCGGATCTCCGTGTCCGGCTGCCGGACCCTGGAACCTGGTGGACGGCTGGTTGCGCGTGGAGTATCAAAACGCCGCCGGGGCATGGGTTGGGGTCACAACCGAGTGGTTGCAACTCGGATTCGCCCGCGGGCTCTTTTCTCCCACCAGGCCAGTAGGAGGAGGAGCAGGGTCAAATCCAGTGCATCCGAACGCCATCCTGATATTCCAGCAACTGGCTGATCGGGATGCGGTTTGCCCGCTCGGGGTTTGTACCGCCGACGCACCCAATAGCACGATCGAGGCTACGGGCGCCTCACAATACAGTTGGTACCCCATCAACTTCTACGATCCACGCGAAGGCTTCCCGCGCGACGCAGCCCCGGCGGGCATGGCTAATCCCGCGTGCTATGTCAACGGCATCATGAATGCCGTTGAGTTCGACGTAGGCAACTTTCAGAAATGGTTGTCGGGCACTATTCCCGGAGGAAGCGGGCCGCTGGTCTCGTACAGCAGCCAGAACGGCTATCTGGTGTACTTCTCGGACCGCCGCGGCATGCGGCCCGACCCGAACAATGGAAACATCACTTCCGGAGAGTATGGCTTTGAAGACGTCATCAACTCAGCTTCACCCACCGGAACACCGGATGGGGCGCTGGAACCATCGGAGGACGTCGATCAGAACGCGGCTGTCAACCCGGCAGTTTCGGTGTGGGGCACCACCAATGTGGGTGATGGTCTTCGGCTAGTTGGGGCCAATTCGACCAACGGTAATCCTTATCGGTCTGTAAATTGCGCGACTCTGGGCCGGCAGAATATCGTGACCGGCGCCCGCCACGTGTTGAAGCTGGTGGATGGCGGGCTGGGGAACCTGCCGGTGCGCCCGGATACAGGTCTGGGTGGCTTCACGGTGGTCTCGGAGAATCCGGTTTACGTCCAGGGAAATTACAATTCCGACAGCACCGATCCTTTCTGGCTGAATCCTCCGCCGGCCGCGCCCGCGGACATCAACCACTCGGCCGCCGCGGTGATCGCTGACGCGGTAACCGTGCTGTCGAATAACTGGTCCGACACCAACAGCATGTTGAACCCTATGAACCTGGGAGGACGGGCCCCCAACACTCCTACGTACTATCGGCTGGCTATTGCAGGCGGGAAGAACATCAACTTCCCACAACCCGCTGGAACAGGACAGGACTTCGGCACCGACGGCGGGGTGCATAACTTCCTGCGCTACATCGAGGCTTGGGGCGGATCCGGCGGCTTGTACTATCGGGGATCGCTGGTCAGCCTCTATTACTCGCAGTACGCGACCGGCACTTTCAAGTGCTGCAACCTGGTTTACGGTCCGCCGCCGCGGTATTACTACTTCGATACCGCGTTCCTGGACCCGGCAAAGTTGCCTCCCGGCACGCCGATGTTGCAGGACGTAGTCAACCTGAGCTACTGGCAGGATTTCAAACCGTACTAATCAGGCCGAGCGGGCTCATGTGGGGCGGGCGCCACGCCCGCCGCCTTTGACTTTGATTCTCTTGCTCTCTCTCCAGAAATTCAGGGATGAAGGTCCAAATCAACCTCAAAAACGGCGGGCGAGGGCGCCCGCCCACGCAGGCTTTAGGACGCTTTTGAGGCTTGTCGGGCGGCGGCGCGCTCGTTGAGCGCCAGCGTGACGACGCGCAGCATGTCATCCCAGGGCGCGGGTTTGCCCGTCCAGATCTCGAATTGGCGGGCCGCCTGGTGGACGAACATTTCGATTCCTGGAATCACTTCCGCGCCCCGCCCTTTGGCCATTTTCATCAGGCGCGTCTCCTCGGGATCGTAAATCATGTCGAAGACGTAGCGCGCGTTGATCTCATTTTCATTCAATGGCGATTCGCGCGTGTTGCCCATGCCGACCGGAGTGGCATTAATGATCACATCGAAGGTGAGCTTCTTCAGATCAGCGCGTTTGGCGATTCTCGCTCTGGCCTGATGGGCCAGCTTTTGCGCGGGGGCGGCAGTGCGATTCAGAATGTAAACTTCGGCACCGCGTTCCTTGAGGCCGAAGACCGCGGCCCGCGCCGCGCCGCCCGCGCCCAGCACCAGTATCTTGGCTCTTTCGATTGTAATCCGCTGCTCGAGCGGCCGCACCACGCCTGCGGTGTCAGTATTGAAACCGTAAAGTTTTCCATCCTGCGCCCGCACCACGGTGTTGCAAGCGCCGATTTTTGTGGTGTGAGAATCGGTGTTGTCGAGGTGCTTCAGGATGGCTTCCTTGTACGGCATGGTGATGGAGAGGCCGTGAATTGGAATATCGCGCACGCAGGCCAGCAGGTCTTTCAGGGTCTTGGCATGAAGCGCAAGATAGACGCCATTTACATTCTCCCGGCGCAGCGCGGCATTCATAATGGCAGGCGAGAGTGAATGCGCAACCGGGTCGCCGGCCACGCCATAGATTCTGGTGGCTGCATCCATCTGTTCGATGCGATATGTGCTGCGTAGTTCCTGGGCGGTAGTCTGGCCGGGCGCAGTCTTTTCGTCGGGACTGACGGCGGCGAAGGTGAACACGCTGCCCGCCCGCACCCCGAGCAACCGGCTGATGATGCCTTGCTCTCCCATGCAAAGTCCGACCAGAGAATGACGGTCGCCAAATTTCTCCAGAAATTTCATCATGGTGACGTTGTCATAGAGGGTGGTGGCCGTGCCGACGATCTTGTAGAAATCGGCCGGAATCTTCACCATCTTTTCCAGCGTCAGGTCCAGATTCCTGGTGGCCCGGAAATCATGATAGGAAAGGATCAGGGCGGACCGGGTACGCAGACGCTTCACCTGTTCCGGCTTGCATTTGGCGGCGCTCTGCAGTTCGATATCAAGCAACTGGCAACCCGACGCGCCGGCCTTCCCCAAAATGTCCAGCTGGGCGGGAAGGGAGCCCTTGAACTTTCCCCCGCTGGCGGTGCGCCGGCAGGTGGCTATGGCGGTGACGTGGGGGTGGTATTCCATGAAGCGCTTGATTCTGGGCAGAGCAAGCGCGGGCCGGGGCAGGTAATCTAACCTGAACTCCAGAAAGGTGTTATCCCGAACCAGCGCCTCGGCCTTGTCCACCAGGGCGGCGGGATCAGTGTCGGTTACGGCCACGCACACCCGGGGCAGACGCAGAGGCAGGAAGCGAGCCACGTAGCTGTTGGAGGCAGCAGTCATGATCGGAGAACGACTGGGGATATTACAGGCGCGTAATTGCAGATGCAACAACGGATTATCGCAAGTGGTCGCGAGGCAAACTTTTTAACGTACCCGCGATAACACCAGCGTAACCTTGACCGCCCCCTATCCCCTTGTTACTGTGCGACTTGAAAGCCCTTTACTTGCGGGATCTAGCGGGAGAAAGCCGGCGGGGCCCGGCCTCGATTTTGGAGGTAACATGAAGAAAACAGGACTGTTGCTGTTACTGTGCCTGACGGTGGCGGCAGCGGCGCAGCAAGCCGATTCCGCGGCAGCGGATCAGGCGGCTCCGCAAAACACCGAGATTACGACCGGGACTTTCCCGGTCGAGCGGGTCCAGACCCCGACCAATGCGGACATCAATTGTGGCGGCTTCGTTAACAAAGAGCTGGTGCCGAACTCGAAGTTTGTGGCCGGTGGCCTCGAAAGTCCCAACACCACCAAGTTTGCCACCAATGACACCATCTTCCTGGCAGGCCAGGGCTACCAGACGGGGCAACAGTACGAGATCGTGCGCGAACTGGTGGACCCCAACAAATACGAATTGTTTGCCGGTCAGCACTCCATGCTGAAGGCCATGGGCCAGCCCTATTCCGAACTGGGCCGGGTACGCATCGTTGACACCCGGGGCCGGATGGCGGTGGCGCACGTCGAATTCAGTTGTGAAGTCATCGTTCCTGGGGATATCGCGATGCCGTATGTGGAAAAGCCCACCGTCGCCTTCCACATGCCGCAGCGGTTCGACCGCTTTCTGCCCAACAACGGCAAAGCCAGCGGACGCATCGTGCTGGCCAAGGATTTTGACCTGCTGCTGGGAACGGGTTCGAAGATTTACATGAACGTGGGCGCCAACCAGGGAGTGAAGGTTGGCGACTACTTCCGTGCGGTGCGCAGCTACGAAGCGGACCTGCGCGATCCGGTGGATTCACTTTCCTTCAAGGCATCCACGACCGACGATACGCAGAAGTATCCGCCATCCATCGAAGGACACATGTTCACCAAGACCAAGGGACCTTCGATTCAGGTGGCCGATATGCCGCGGCGCGCGGTGGGCGAGGTTGTGGTCATCAACACCACTCCGACAACCGCCACCGGCATGATTGTGTTTGCGCTGGAGGATGTGCACGTCGGGGACAACGTGGAACTCGATCAGCAGTAATTCTTCTTCGGTGAGAAAACTGTTTCAGGGAGGCTTTGGCCTCCCTGATTTTTTTGGCGTGTGATCCTGAGCGAAGTGGCGGCTTCGCTTCGCTAAGCAGCCGCGCAGTCGAAGGACCCCTATACTCGGAACCCCCCGTCGTGTTGTTCCCAAGCTTTGCCCAGCAGGAATCCCGGTACAGAAAGTTCCTGGTTCGCATAGCGGTCCTTCGACTCGTCGGGGATCGTCCGCAAGCGGACGATCCTCCTCTCTCAGGATGACATTTTTCAGAGGGTCACTCGGGATCGGCAAAGATCTCGGCGGTGAAGGCCTCCAGCTTGGCGCCGGTTTGCCAGGCGTCTGGCGGCAAGCCGGCTTTCCTGCAGGTTTGTTCGAGGAAGGCGATGCGGTCCCATCCGTGCTCGAGCGGCACTTGCGGCAGCAACAGGCCGCGACAGTAGCCCAGGGTGATCAGCAAGCCGTGGCGTCCAATTTCCACTTGTTCCGGCTGAACCGGATGCAGCGGCGAGAGCACGCTGAGGGAGACTCGGAGTTCCGGGGCCTGGTCCCGGGTCACTGGCGGAAAACGCGAGTCGTCGAAGGCCGCGCCGCGCGCGCTTTCCGCCACTGTGCGGTAGAGAGACGCGACCGGAAACACGTAACCGACGCAACCTCTCAGGTCCCCGCGATAATAAAGAGTAGTGAAGGCACCGCGAGGCTCGGCCAGGTGTGGAGAAGGAGGTGCCAGCGATATTTCCCTCTGCTCGAGGGTTGCGGAAATCGCCTGGTGGGCTAGCCGTAGCAGCAAGCCGCGCTCTTCGGAAGAAAATTCATCCAGCAGCGGGGCGCCGGAGACGCAGGTCAGGCGAGAGGACGGATCATCAGGTGACGGGCACATCGCGTTTCCTCCGCCGGCTGAGGACGAAGGCGCGGCGGCGGCTCCTGACCACATGGCGATCGATCTTTGACCAGAATGCCACAAAGTAATCGAGCGCCGACGCCAGCGACAGAAAGACCATGAACCAGATGGCGACCACCGCAATCCAGTGGACGGGGAAAATGTAAGGTCCCACCGGCCACTCTTTCCAGCGGTGGTCGAGGATGACGGCGACCACGGAAACAATCTGTACCAGCATCTTGAATTTGCCCAGATCGCTGGCCTCGATGGTGAAGCCTTCGGAAGCGGCAATCGAACGCAGGCCGCTCACCAGAAATTCGCGGGCAATGATGAGCACCGCAACCCAGGCTGGGACCAGGCTGGGATTGAACTGGACCAGCGCGATAAACGCAGCCGCGATGAGGAGCTTGTCGGCCAGGGGATCGAGCAGTATGCCCATGGTCGTGATCTGGCCGCGGCGGCGGGCCAGGTATCCGTCAATGCCGTCCGTGATGGATGCAGCGATGAACAGCGCCGACGCCAGCAGTTCCTGTTCGCCATCAAACGCCCGGAAGTGATTGGTAGAGAGCAACCAGATCAGCAGCGGGATGCTGCAGATGCGGGTCAGCGTAATGGAGTTAGGCAGGTTCACCGCGGACACGGGCCGCCAGCGCTCAAGGTCAGAGCTGGCAACGCCTCATTATCCTCTACCCGGAAGAGGGAATCAATGAAGCAAAAGGGCAATGGGAATCACGTGGGGACAGCCGCCCTCGGCTGTCCGGCGGAGCAAAGCTCCGCTGGGTCAGGCTCGGTAAAATCTGTCGAGCTGCGCTCGACCGGACAGCCGAGGGCGGCTGTCCCCACGTGGTTTTTGGCTTACGAGTCGGTGCCGGTCTTGCCCAGTCCCATATTCTTGAGCATGCCCATGCCTTCTTCCAGCATCGAAGAGCTCTGAGGGACTTGGCCGTTGGGCGTAAGTTTGTCGATCAGCATGGGCAGTAATTGGGCCAGGTGGGAACCGGCGGCGTCGGGTGCAATCCCTGCCTTAGCGGCAAGTTCCTTGACCTGGTCGCTGCCCAGTACATGCTGAATCTGATCGGCGGAAATGGGAAGATTCTGGCCCGTGCTGACCCATGAACTCACCAGGCTGCCCAAACCTTTATCGTGAAACTGCTGCAGCAGTCCGGAGAGTCCGCCGGGCTGGTTACTGATCATCTGCATGATTGAGGATGCAAGCGGATTCGAGCTGTTGGCCAGCATGCTGCTGACTTCCTTGCCCGCCATATCTTCGAGAAAACTCATGATGCCTCCTAATGCTGATTGCGGAAGAATTGCGCCGGGGCCCAGGGACTCCCGGCGCCCTTGAGACAGGTCCTACTTCTGCTTGGCGATGATCATGTCTTTGATCTTCGCGTAGGTGGCGGAGGGGATGATCTTTTTGCGAGTCAAGTCCGTCTTCTTGGCATAAGGCCGGCCATCAATGATCTTCTGCGAGTACTTCTCGCCGATGCCGGGAAGGGCGTCCAGCTGATCCTTGGTGGCCGAGTTGATGTCCAGCAGATCGGCCGCCGGAGCCGACATGGCGGAATCGGTTTTGGCCGGCTTGGCGCTTTTGGCGGTCTTGGTCTGCGCCGCGGACACCGTGGTCAGAAGCGTTACAGCGAAAAGTAGAATCAGAATTCGCGTAGTCAGGCTCTTGCTCTTCATAATCTCTCCTTAGTCCTTTTCTGATGCTTTGTAGCCGGCGGCCTTGGCCTCCGACTCGCTCATGAATTTTCCGGTCTTGGTCTTGCCGTACCAGCGGCCACCTTTGTGATAAACGCCGCTATCGGTGTTGACCCAGACCATGCCGCCTGCCTTGGCCGCCGAGATCTGCGAATCGGAAGCGCTGGCGCTGGCGGTTGTTTTGTGACCTGCCTTGGTCGCAGGGGGCGCCATTGAATTCGAAGGGGCAGCCATGGAACTGGATGGAGCCGCTGCGGGGGCCGGCGCAGACGCTGTGTGAGTGGCCGGAGCTGGACTGGCAGCAGGGGCGCCAGCCATGGGGCTTGAATCCATCTCAGCCGTCTTGCTTTTGCGGGTCTTTTTGGTCTTGGCAGCAGTTGTCTCGGTGGGTGCCGTAGTGGCCGACTCTGCAGCCGGGGCCGCTGCGCCGCTCTCCGCGGCGGCCTTCTTACTCTTGCGGGTTTTCTTGGTCGCGGCCGACTCGGTCGCGGTGGTGCCGGCCGATTCCGTCGCCGCTTCAGTCTTTTTGCTTTTCTTGCTGGTTTTTTTTGCGGCTGTTTTACTGCTGGTTGAACTGTCAGAGCTGGCCGCATCGGTGGCGCTGGGCTCCGCTTTCTTCTTCGACTTTTTCTTGGCGGTGGACGCTGAAGTGTCCGCGGCCGCTGACTCATCGGTGGACGGGCTTGCGTCCTTCTTTGTTTTCTTCTTTTTCTTCTTGCTGGTTGTAGTGGAGGCCTGATCGTCTGCGGAACTCGTCTGCGGACTGGCCATGGCGGCAATTCCGCTCAGCACAAAAAACATGCAGAGCGCAAGGGTCCACATACTAAGCCTGGTGTGCCGTCTGTTCATGATTTCCTCTCTCGTTCCGGACCGGTCGCAAGGAACTTCGGAAGCTTGCCTCAGGGGCGCTGAGTGCTTCCCGACTGGCCGCAAGGGGCGACCATAATGACACTTCGACCGCCAGTGGTCAATCAGGGATTCTCTCTGGAACGTGTAGGGCGGGCGCCCTCGCCCGCCGTCGTTGAAGTTGAATCTTTGATCGGCTGGAAGGGACCTCCAGGAAAAGGAGCCCTCAATACCAAATCAACTTCAAAAGCGGCGGCCGAGGGCGCCCGCCCTACATTGAGCGTTGTTTAGGCGTAGATTCCGCGTTGGCGGATGGTGTAAGCCACGCGGTCGATGGCCAGCATGTAGGCCGCGATACGATTGTTGACGCCGTGAGTTTCGGAGAAGCGGACCACATCCTCGAAGGCGCCCTTCATGATGTGCTCGAGTTGCTCGTTGACCACCGACTCTTTCCAGAAGTAGCCCTGGCGGTCCTGCACCCACTCGAAGTAAGAGGTGGTGACGCCGCCGGCGTTGCACAGAATGTCGGGAATCACGAAGACGCGCTTGTCGGCCAGGATATCGTCGGCGGTGGCGGTGGTCGGACCGTTGGCGCCTTCGGCG
>DATGYF010000568.1:0-3638 GCA_035298145.1 Terriglobales bacterium
TGTATGCGGATTTCGCCGCGCTTGTAAATCGCAGTCAGAGCGGCGACCGCGGTGGGATCAAGCCGCTTGCCGGAAAGATTATGGATGATGCGCAATGCAGCTTCAGGATCGTGTGCCTGCTGGTAAGGACGGTTGGTGGTCAGCGCGTCGAAGGTGTCAGCGACCGCGATGATGCGCGGCAGCAGTGGAATTTCCGCATCCTGCAGGCCTCGCGGATAGCCGCGTCCGTCGAGCGATTCGTGGTGCAGCTCGATCCCCGGAATCATATCTTTCAACTGGGCCACCGGACGCAGAATGTTGGCGCCTTTGGTGGTGTGGGTCTTCATGATTTCGAATTCTTCCGGGGTAAGCGCTCCCGGCTTTTTGAGGATGCGATCTTCAATGCCAATCTTGCCCACGTCATGCAGCTGGGCCGACACGCGCACGATCTCCAGAAATTCCTCGGGGTGACCCATTTCGCGCGCGATCATCATCGAATAGCGGGTCACGCGGTCGGAGTGTCCGCGAGTGTACGGGTCCTTTTCGTCAACCGCGCCCGCCAGCATCTGAATGGAACTCATGAACAGGTCGCGATTTTCCGTGGCCGCCCGTTTGAGGTCGAGCACGAAATGCTCGAGCTCGTCAGACATGGTGTTGAAGGTCGAGGCCAGTTCTCCGATCTCGGTGCGGCTCCTGAGCTTGACTCGTTGCGAGAAGTCGCCGCGAGCGATGGCGCGGCTGGAGGCAGTGAGAATCTCCAGCGGATTGGTGATGCGTCGGGCGGCAAAAATGCTGATGCCCACACTCAACAGAATGGCCAGCATCGCCAGCAGGCGGGCGCTGCGCTGCATCTCGTACACGCCGCGGTACGCCTCGTCGCGTGGCTTTTGCACGATCACGGCCCAGTCCAGGTTGCCGACCGGGCTGTAGGTGCCGAGCATCTTAGTGCTCTTCTTGCCCTGGGTGACGCTGAATTCCCGGGTGGCCGCCACCAGCTGAGACCGACCGCCCTGCTCCAGGAAGTTGCGCACGATCTCCGAGTTGGTCAAGTCCTGGCCAGTGGCGTAGTCGGGGGTAGCGCCGGCCACCAGCCGGCCCTCACTGTCCACCACATAAGGTGTGAGCCCGCCGCGATTGACTTCCTGCAGACGGCGGATCAAAAACTGCAGGTCTTCCACCGCTCCAATCATTCCCAGAAAGCGTCCGCCATACATCACCGGAGTGCTGACCAGCATCACGGTGCGGGCCGACTTTCCGCTGCCCACGACCAGTGCCTGGCCGCTATAGGCGCGGCCTTCGCGGGCGGCGTCATAGGCCCGTACCAGGTCGCGTTGCAGAAACGCGTCGGGAGCGATGCGGCCCGCGGAAATTCCCTTGGACTCCGAGTTCACCAGGGTGGCGTAAGCCAGGTCAGCGGACGAAGAAACAAAGTGCTCCAGCAGGGCGCGCAGTTCGGGCGCCTCTACGTGCTCCGCGGTAATGTCCCCGCCGCTGGCTACTTGCAGGGCGGACGACAGGTTGGCCAGCATCATGCGCAGCGATTCCTGGTGCTGTGAGATGTCGTCGGCCAGGGAGCGGGTCACCGTATTCTGCAGCAGACGCTCGTTCGTGATCAGGCGTTCCCGGTTGATTGCCTCCACGTGCTCCGAATAAAAATACATCGGCACCACGCTGATGAGCGCGAGCACACTCAAGATGACGTACAAAATCGGAACGCGTGATGGAAGGGGTAGTTTCAAGACAAAGTGGCCCGGCCCCGCCTCTTGCCCACCGCTGGCGGCTACAGCAACCTCCTGGAATTTTAACGGGAGAGGCCGTTCACAAGGTCAAGACCGAAGGCCATTGTCTATTACCAAAGTGCCAGTAAAATTCCCGCGGTAGAGCCTCAGGATGAATCCCTAAATCGTTGTAAACAATAAAGATGGACTGCCATGACAGCATCCCCAATAGGGCACCGCTGTGGAGCAACCGACGGGCAGAAGGTGGAGGCCAGAAGCTGGTAGCCAGAAGCGCTAGCTGACAGCTGATAGCTGACAGCTAGGCTATCTCGCGCTTCACGCTGCGCGTCATCAGTTCGTGGATCGCTTCCGCAGGTGGCTTGTCACGATGCAGAATGGCATCCATCTGCCCGGTGATCGGCATTTCGACGCCATGAGCCCGGGCCAGCCCGACCGCAGCCTGGGTGGTGAAGACACCTTCCGCGACCGCCCCGTGCATGCCGGCGATAATGTCCGGCAATTTGCGGCCACGGCCCAATTCGACGCCTACGCTGCGGTTGCGTGAGAGTCCGCCGGTGCAGGTGAGCACTAGGTCGCCCAGGCCTGCGAGCCCGGCCATGGTTTCCTGGCGGCCGCCGCAGGCGACGGCCAGGCGCGTGATCTCAGCCAGGCCGCGAGTGATGAGAGCAGCAACCGAATTGTGGCCCAATCCCAGTCCGTCGCACACTCCAGCCGCGATGGCGATAACGTTTTTCAGGGCTCCCCCGAGTTCAACTCCGACCACATCGTCGTTGGTGTAAAGCCGGAAGCGCGGATCGCTGAATTCGCGCTGCACCGTTTCCGCCAGCGCAGAATCCTTCGAGGCCACCGTGATGGCGGTAGGGTCGCCCCGCGCCACTTCCTTGGCAAACGACGGCCCGCTCAGCGCTCCGATGCGCGGCGCGAACCCGCACCTCAATTCGATGACCTGTGCGGCCACTTCGGTCATCCGCAGAAGCGTCTCCTCCTCCAACCCTTTGGTTGCGCTCACGAAGAGAAGCTCGGGCTTGAGGAACGGGAACATCTGTTGGAATAAATGACGGCAATGTTGCGAAGGCATGACGCTGACCACTATCTCCGCGCCGTCCAAAGCTTCCTGCAGACTGCCGGTGGGCAACACCGTCGCAGGGATAGATACCCCGGGAAGGAAAAGTTCATTCTGGCGACGGGCCAGGATCGAATCACGGACTTCCTTTTCGTGTGCCCAGAGGCGCACCTGGTGACGGCCTCCGCGGCCCAGCACGATAGCCAGACCTGTGCCCCACGCGCCCGCGCCGATGACCGCAATCCGGCTCATCCCCGTCTCCATTGAAAGCGCGGTTCAGTCCCGGCCAGAAGCCGGCGGATGTTCTGGTGGTGCCTGGCGATGATGAGCACGGACGCGACCCCCATCAAGATGAACAGATCCGGCGCCTGGCCCTGGCCCTGCACCAGCCATGCGAAAAGAGGAAAGAGCGCAACCGCCAGCATGGAGCCGAGAGAGACTTGACGAAACACCAGCACCACCGCGACAAAAACCGCCAATGCCAGGAGCAAGGCTTTGGGCGCAAGCAGCACGAAAGATCCCAACGCCGTGGCCACGCCCTTGCCTCCGCGAAACTTCAGCCAGATTGGAAACATGTGTCCCACGATTGCGAAAAGTGCAGCCCAGCCGGCCAGTAGGTTGTCGCCGGGAAGAAATGCTCGAGTAATCGCCACCGCGGCCAGCCCTTTTGACGCGTCAAGAACGAGTGTCAGCAGACCCAGGGCGGGGGAAGAGCGCGCCACGTTGGTGGCGCCGATGTTGCCGCTGCCGGTCAGCCGGACGTCCTGTCCGCGAAAAATGCGCACCAGGATAAAGCCAAAGGGAATCGATCCCAAAAGATAACTGAAAGCGGCGGTGAGAAGAATACTCATCGATTT
>DATGYF010000569.1:0-2630 GCA_035298145.1 Terriglobales bacterium
AGAGAACACGAGTCCAACAGTGTGCTGGGCCTGCTGTGCCGTGTTGGTCTGCACCGCTGGCGGCGGTTGGACCTTGCAACGCTCACACCGAACAAGGACATTCTCCATTGCTTCTGGTGCTCGAGGGTCAAGGTTGATGGAGTCGTTTACGATACCTGGGGGTCGATTCAGACTAGCCCAGTACCAAATTTTGCGAAAGCAGGGAAACTTAGTATCCTGTGTGACGGTTTGCGGCGACCTTAATGAAACCAAACCCCATTTTCCGTTTTCGATGTCTCGCCCTGTTGCCGCTTTGTCTGGCGGTGAGCGCCCAGGTGAGTTCCGCCAACCAGCCTGCGGCTCAAGGTCCGGTTTCATATTCTTCCGTCAACCAGCTGAACCTGCTGCTCTCGCAGCTGGAACATGCTTCGCAGGCGGCGCAAGTGGATTTGGCCAAGCTGCGCATTGAGAAATGGAAGACGGACTCGGACAATAAACGCCAGGCCCAGGGGAATGTGGAGTCCATCCAGCGCAACCTGCAGTCGGCGCTGCCCGAGCTTATCGCCGGGCTCAAGGCCTCTCCCGAGAGCCTTACGTCCACTTTCAAGATCTATCGTAATCTGGACGCGCTCTACAATGTGTTCGAATCGTTGGCGGAGTCGGCGGGAGCGTTCGGTTCCAAGGACGAGTTTCAGTCCCTGGAGAACGATGTCAGCGCTTTCGAGAACGGCCGGCGTTCTTTTGCCGACCGCATGGAAACTCTGGCGGGAGCCAAGGAACTCGAGGTCACCCGGCTGCGCGCAGCACTGCAAGAGGCACAGGCCAGTGTGGCATCGCAGCCTCCCAAGAAGATCGTTGTGGACGATACCGCGCCGGCGAAGAAGCCGGCCAAGAAGAAGCCCGTTCCCAAGTCCAAGCCCACCACGCCTGACCCAGGTACAGCCAGTCCTACGGCAACTCCACCCCAGCCAAAGTAGCGCCATTCTGCATCCCGCCGTCTTTTGCGGCCTTGATCAAATCTTTGCTCCAGATATTGAATGGTTAATTGCCGTCAAGCCGTAGGGATCGCAAAGTAAGGTCGCCACCGTTAACCTCTCTTAATCCAGGGCTGTGCAAAGCTTTAATCCCACATCATTAAAGTATTGTAAACAGGACACTTGTACTCCGTGGAACTCTGCTTCCCGCGCCGGGGTCTATATATAGAGGAGCGTAAATATCGGGCTGCGTTTTACTTTTGGGCTGGCGGCGGAAAGAACCTATAATGAGGGGTGACGCCATGGCGTTAATGGCGGGAGCAACCACCTTGGGTGATCTGGCAGGCGCGATCGGAATGCGGGCCCAGCAGTCGGCGATTGTGGCCGAACTGAAGGCGGGCTCAGAAGACGCCTACGCCTGGCTCATCGGAGAATTCCACCAGCCTATCTACAGCCTGGTTCATCGCATCGTCGCAGACCCCGCGGATGCGGCCGATACCACGCAGGAAGTCTTCCTCAAAGTATTTCGCGGAATGAAGCACTTCCACGGTGAATCCAGCTTGAAAACCTGGATTTACCGCATTGCCGTCCACGAGGCCTCGAACCGGAGGCGCTGGTGGTTCCGGCACAAGGCGAAGGAAACCTCGATCGAACCGAACCAGGACGATCGCGGACCGGACGCGGCGGGAATGCGGGATGTCCTGATGGATGAGAGTGAATCGCCCTTCGACGTGGTCGTGCACGAGGAAATCCGGGAGCGCGTCGAGCAGGAGTTGCGACAGATATCGGAGCCCTATCGCACCACGGTCATCTTGCGCGATTTGGAAGAAATGTCGTACGAAGAGATAGCGGAAATCACGGATGTTTCGCTGGGAACCGTGAAGTCGCGGTTGACCCGGGGCCGGGAGGCATTGCGGCGGCGTCTGACGGGATACGTAATGGAACATGGAGAGCAACTCGGCCTGCAGGCTCCCGAAGAGGTCAAGCAGCGCCAGGCCGGCTGCGTGATTTCTGCGATTGAGGTCACACGATGACGTGCACCCAGGCCAGACCGTTGTTTTCTCCCTATCTCGATGGGGCGGTTACGGGCAAGCAGATGCGCGAACTCAGCCATCACCTGGAAGGCTGCGATCCTTGCAGCCGGCACTACGCTTCGCTGCGGCGGACGCAGGACCTGTTGGCCCGGGTAGGCCACCGCAAGGCGCCGCCTGACCTGGCTCTGAAACTTCGGGTCGCTATTTCCCAGGAAGCTGCACAATCCAGTCGCCGCTATCTGGACGGGCTCCGGGTACGTTTCGACAACGCGCTTGATCTCTTCATGGTGCCGGCAACGGCGGGTCTGACGGCCGCCGTAGTGATTTTCGTGGTCTTGATGGGATTTCTGGCTCCGCTGCAGGCGGACAATTCCGATGTCCCCTTATTGCTGCACACCGCGCCGCAGCTGCAACAGTCGGCTTTCGGTTCCACGCTTGATTCCATCAACGACGACTCCCTGGTCATTGAAGCCTATGTGGATCCGCAGGGGCGGGTGCAGGACTACCGCATTCTTTCCGATTCCAAGGAAGACAGCTCGTTGGTGCCACGGGTAAAGAAGGACATGCTCATCTTCACCACTTTCACCACATTTCGTCCCGCGCTTTCGATGGGCCGGCCAACGACCGGGCGGGCGATACTGTC
>DATGYF010000570.1:0-3481 GCA_035298145.1 Terriglobales bacterium
CAGGCGTAGCAGCGCACCCGGTTGCGATCAAGTTTCTCGTACAGATCGCCCTCACGGACATTCTGGTTGACGATGTCGCGAAGGGTCGGCACAGAATAGAACCTCTGCCTCTATTCTAGACCTTGAGAGCCTACCGGGAAGAAGAAGGAGTGCGGCCGGCGAAGTTACTGAGCCAGTCGTTGGCCTGCTGTTGCGCCGCCAGCACCTGGCTCCGGCTCATGCGGGAGGCGAGCACAGCCACTCGATACTTGCTGGCCTGGTCTCCGCCGGCTTGCGCTAGCACCGACCAGTAATAGGCCTTGTTCAGGTCCTGCGGTACGCCACGTCCCGCCCAGTAGTATGCGCCCAAAGTCGCCTGGGCCAGGATGTGTCCTTGCTCGGCCGCCAGAGTGAACCACTTCACCGCCTCGGCGTAGTCCTGCTTGACCTCTTCCCCGGTGGCATACCGCGCGCCCAAGGCAAACTGCGCTGCCGGATCTCCTCGTTCGGCCACCTTGCGCAAACTGGCCAGATCGTTGGCGGGGCCGGGCAGGTGGGGAGATTTCGAAGGAACTTGCACCTGAGGCTGAGCCGCGGACCCGCTGGACGAGCGTATCTGGCTTGAAATCCAGGGCGCAACCAGCCATAACACCGCGAAAGTAAAAGTGGCGATCGCGGACACGAGCAGAATCTTGTGCCAGGGTAGCTGGCCCGAAACCTTCACCGCCGTGACCGGTCGGGTTGGGCTGACAGTGCGAGTCTCGGCCGGACGGGGCCCGATTGGCGCTGGCGATGTCCGCGGTGAAGCGGCTCTTTGTACCGGCGCCGCAGAGCTGTGCCCGGCCGGGGTGGGAATCAGGGCAGGAAGAATGCTTCCCGTCAGTTGCTGGAGGGCGCTGATGTCATTGGCGTTGAAGGCGTAGGGCTGCGGTGAAAATACTTCCAGCAGCCCGGCGACCTTGTTTCCCGGCCGAATCGGCACTGCGATCATGGAGCGGATGCCAAGGGCCTTGCAACCCTCGCGGTCCACACGATCATCGGTTTCGGAATCATCGCAGCGCAGCGAGCGCCCGGTGCGCACGCATTCACCCGAAAATCCTGAACCCACATGCAAACGGGTGCCGAAAGGAGGCGCATCGGAGCCCGCGCTGGCCAGGCAAACCATCTCGCTGTCGCTGCCCTGGGCGAGCGCGATGGCCGCCCCGGTGGCCCGGGTGAGGGCCAGCGCCCGCTCCGCGGTCAACTGGAGCGTGATCTCGCGATCGAACCCGTTCGACTCCACTTCCTCTTCTCTTTCTCTCTCGCTGGCTCTCTCGCCGGGCACGGCTCCGAGCGCTGCACGACGCCGGACATTACTGGAAATCGCCGCCGCTCCCGATTTCACTTCATCTTGCGCCATACTATGCGAAGCCAGCAGGTTGTTGGAAGCATTGTTCCACCGATCGGCCGCGGGCGAAGTTGCACCGGCATGATCAAAAGCGGTCAGCACGTTCACAAAAAGCCATTCATTGAGCTGGTCCAGGGACTGTCGCGGTAACTGGGCAAAACGAATTCCGGCACGTCCCGAAGTGTCTGACCAGACCACTTGCCCCCTGGTACAGATTCGCGTCTTGGTTTCCGAAAGGTCCAGACAGAGATTCAGATCGGGTTCAGCCGGCAACGGGGACGACGTCTGGATGGACATACCGGCTTCGCTGATGTCGAGGATTTCACTGAGCTCCGGCGAGTCTCCCGGAGATTCATTTACCCTGGCGTAGGCGGGACTGTGCGTTCTGTGCCGCAGAACGCGACGCCGCTCAGTTACCAACTTGGATTGCCGGGAAATACCGGCAAGGTTGATCCCGGTGGGTTCCATACGAAGTTCCTAACATATTAACTCAGACCGCGATGACTGGCGCGGCAGTTTGCGAAAAGCCAGCGGGAGTTTGCAAAACCACTCCCCGGCTACGCGGTCTGGCGACGCGGTGAGAGGCGGGAGAGAGCGGCCACCATGACGCTCGAGAGCAACTGCATGGTAGCGACGTCGCGGTCCGCAAAGGCATGCGGTACGCTGGAGAAAACTTCGAACACTCCGAGTGTCCTGCGGAAATGGCGCAGCGGGGCCGCCAGGATCGACCGCACTCCCAGGCGCTGGCAGGCCGCCATATCCACGTGGGGATCGTATTGCGCATCATGGCAAAGCACGACCTGGCCGGTGCGAACGCAATCGGCGGAAATCCCGGAATCGGACTGGAGACGGACGCCCAGGTCAGGTGCATTGCGCCCGGCTCGTGCCCGGCACACCATTTCGTCGCCCTTGCGCAGCGCGATGGCGGCGCCGCTCGCGCCCGTCAGGGTTTGCGCCCGCTCGGCGATCAGGCTGATGGCCGGCTCCAGATCAACTTCCGCAGGATATGAAAGGGTTGCAGAATCAATCGGCACCACGGCAGGTTCCTGCGCTGTACGCCTGACGTGACTGCGCCCAGGGGCCAGCGAAGCGAACGACACTGGCAGACGGTTGTCCGGCGCCGGAGATGACGACACCGGCACCGTGCGAAGCAGTTCGTGCACCAGGCGATCGAGTTCAGCGTCGGCAATCAGATGTGCTGTCTGCTGGCGGCGTAGCGATCCCCCCAGCACCCGCGACAGGCTGATCACCGCCTGGCTTCCGCAA
This sequence comes from Terriglobales bacterium, assembly GCA_035298145.1. GTDB lineage: Bacteria > Acidobacteriota > Terriglobia > Terriglobales > Acidobacteriaceae > JAIQFF01. The sequence continues at coordinate 2,633 of DATGYF010000570.1, forward strand.
GCCAGACAGCCCGGAGTGTTGTTTTCGCTGATCAATTCGCAAGCCACGCAAAACACCGCGGTTTGCAAACCGAGAAAGTGAGCATCACGGAACTTGTACGAGTCCATCTTGCCGAGTTCTCCCGCCTGGAGCGAAGTAAGACCTTAAACTTGGCTGCGGCCTGCAAGAAGTGACGCGATTGGTTCAGCCTGTGGATAATCCTCCCCCGAAAGGAGTGGCAAAAATCGTATTCTCCGAGATCAGTTCCCAATCTCCCTAGGTGCCCGATTGCCTGAACGATCTCGAAACCGATGACTCCAGGGGACGGCTAGCTTTCCCCGGAAGGCGCTCTTTCACGTCGGGTGTGTCCTCCGGTGCAAAGAGGCTAGTTCTAGGCCGGGCCGCAGATCTGGTGGTCCTGGCTGATCGCTCAATAAGAAACTCACCACTCTCGGCATACTGCTGCGAGAACTGGTCGAACAATACAATATTAAGAGGCGCCGGCCTGCCGGGTCCGTACTCTTCCGGGATCGGTTTGTAACCCATTGCCAAGAGCCAGCCCTCACATACATCTCCGCGCCGGAAGCGCAAGAGGGACTCGATTCGATGGTTCAAGACTTCGTCGAAATCAAAATCGAGTCCGGGGGCGAATCGATAAGGAGATCGACCCTCGGGGTAGCAGGGAAAGACGCCTTGGTCCCAACATGTCTCGACCTCGAATCCTTGCACAGTTCCGCTGCGTTCCGCCAATAACCTCACCCGAAAAGCGTACAGAACCTTCGAAGGAGAGAGCTGGGTTATCAAGCTTTCCGGGGAGCCGGCAATCGTGATGTGCAGGAAGCGTTCGTTCTCCCGCCATTCATTGGGAAT
>DATGYF010000571.1:0-3140 GCA_035298145.1 Terriglobales bacterium
GGCCTGCGGCACATCGGCTGAGCTGAACCGGCAAGAGTTGAAGGACGAGAATAAAATGGCAATCCCTCTCAGCTATAACGTACGCAATCTGCGGCTGCGCAAGAGCCTCACCATCATGACCGCGCTCGGTATCGCGCTCACCGTGGCCACCGCGGTGTTCATCATGGCGCTGCTGGCGGGCCTGGGCCGCGCCTTTGCCACCACCGGCGATCCCCTCAATGTGCTGATGCTGCGCAAAGGTTCGGACTCGGAACTGGCTGCCGGAGGAGTCTCCCGCGACGCCTTCCAGGTGTTGAAAGAACTGCCCGGGATCGCCCGCAACAGCAAAGGCGAGCCCCTGGTCTCGGGAGAGGACATCCTGGTGGTGGTGCTGCCGCGCAAGGGTGGAACGGGAGAGACGAACGTGACCACGCGCTTCATGTCTCCCATGGGACTCGAGATGCGGCCCCAGATTCACATTACCCAGGGCAGATGGTTCACCCCCGGACAGCGCGAAGTGGTGGTCAGCAGTTCAATCAACAAGCGCTTCGAGCACGCCAACATCGGCGATTCGGTGCACATCGGCAAAGGCGAATGGCCGATCGTCGGCATTTTTGACGCAAGCGGCACGGCGCATGACTCCGAAATATGGGGCGACGTCAACCAGTTGGTCACCGATTTCGAACGCACGGTGTATTCGTCGGTGCTGGTGCGCGCCACCGATCCGGCGGCGGCGCAGGCGCTGAAGAACCGCGCCAACGACGACCAGCGTCTGGAGCTGAATGGCATACTCGAACCCGACTACTACGCCTCGCAGACCAAGTCGGGAGGTCCGATCAAATTCGTAGGCTGGATTGTGGCCTTCATCATGGCCGTCGGCTCCTGCTTTGCCGCCGCCAACACCATGTATGCCGCCGTGGCCTATCGCGGGCGCGAAATTGCCACCCTGCGCGTGATCGGATTTTCTCGGCCCAGCATTCTGACTTCATTCATGCTGGAATCCCTGCTGCTGTCCTTGCTGGGTGCGACGCTGGGCATCATTCTGATGTTGCCGTTCAACGGCATGACCACAGGAACCCAGAATCAGGTGACTTTCAGCGAGGTCGTGTTCAGCCTGCAGATGACGCCGGCAGTGATTGGGATTGCGGTTTTGTTCGCTCTCATTATGGGCGTGGTGGGCGGCTTCGCGCCGGCCTGGCACGCTTCACGGCGCGATATACTGAGCGCATTGCGGGACTAGGGTAGCGAATCGGCGGGCGAGACGCCCGCCGGACAGCCGGCGAGACGACGGCGCTACACAAACAATATGCCTATCGACGCAAAACACGAAGACCTGCGCAGCCTGAGAATCGATCGCTCGGCGCGCAGCAGCGGCGACGGTGAACCTCCGGTCTGGGCGCGCCGTTACATTCTTATCGGGATCGCGGTGCTGGTGCTGTTGGGTGTGGTAGCGCTGTCCTACCGGCTACTCTCGCATGACGCTCCGGAAGTAACCGTTGTGCGCGCCTCGGCCCAGAGCAGCGAGGTGGGCGGCGTGGTGCTCTCCGCCAGCGGCTACATTGTGGCTCACCACAAGATCAACCTGAATTCCAAAGTGACCGGCCGGGTGAAGTGGATTGGCGTCGAAAAGGGCGACAAAGTCAAAGAAGGCCAGGTCCTGGTGCGCCTCGAAGACGACGAATTCCGCGCCCAGTATGATCAGGCCAGCGGCGCCGCTGCGAATGCCAGGGCTTACCTCGAAGAACTGCAGAACGGATCGCGTCCCCAGGAAATTCAGCAGGCCCAGCACAATCTCGATGAAGCCCGGGCGACCCTGGCCAACGACAAGGTTACGCTGGAGCGTACCCGCGGCCTGGTAACCCAGGGCGTGCTCTCCAAGCAGGCGCTCGACGATGCCACCGCCAAGTTTGAGGCTGACCAGCAGCGCGTGAATTCGCTGCAGCAGGGGTTCCAGTTGGCGAAGATCGGTCCCCGCCCGGAGGAAATCGCCCGCGCTCGCGGCGCTCTGCAGCAGGCCCAAGGCCAGGCGGATTATGCCAAGTCCCTGCTCGACGCGACTGTGATCCGCGCTCCGGTGACCGGAACCATTCTGGAGCGCGCCGCCGAAAAAGGAGAGTTGGTAACTTCGGGATTTGCCAGCACGGCGGAGGGTGGCCCCCAGGGCCTGGTCGTCTCCCTGGCCGATCTCAACGACCTTCAGGTGGAACTCGATATCGCGCAGGACGATTTCGCCCGGCTTGGCCCCAAGCAGAAAGCCGTGGTCACAACCGATGCCTTCCCCGACCGCAAGTACGACGGTGTGATCGCCGAAATCTCGCCCCAGGCCAACCGGGCCAAGGCCACGGTTCAGGTGAAGGTGCAAATCCTCAAACCGGATTCATATCTGCGGCCCGACATGAACTCGACGGTCAAATTCCTGGCCGACGAAGCCAAGCACACGAGTTCGCAGCCGCAGGGAGTTTTCGTGCCCACCGCCGCGATCAAGGACCGCGACGGCAAGAAGATCGTATTCCTGGCATTTGACGGCAAGGCCATGGTGCGCGAAGTAAAGATTCAATCACAGCGCAGCGACGGCGTGCTGGTACAGGGCCTCAACGGCGGCGAGGATGTCATCACCTCGGCGCCGCAGGATTTGAAAGACGGCGACAAAATCAAGATCAAAGGACAGTCATGAGCGCAGCTACCATTCCCCACACCGCAATTCAAACCAAGGTGGTCCAGGCCCGCAACGTAAGCAAGGTTTTCAAGCGCGACGCCTTCGAGGTCAAGGCGCTGGACGACGTTTCCATCGAAATCGGCGGCGGCGAATTTCTTGCTCTGATGGGCCCGTCGGGCTCCGGCAAGACCACTCTGCTGAACATGATCGCCGCCATCGACCGGCCCACCGCCGGCGAACTGCTGGTGCTGGGCGAGAACATCTTCCGTTTCAGCGATTCGCAGTCTGCCCACTGGCGCAACGAGCATATCGGCTACGTGTTCCAGACCTTCAACCTGATTCCGGTGCTCACCGCATTTGAGAACGTCGAGCTGCCGCTGCTGCTGACCAAGCTCTCCGCGCAGCAGCGCCGCGATCACGTCATGACCGCGCTGAAACTGGTTGGCCTCGAAGAACGCGTCGGACATCTTCCCAAGCAGCTCTCCGGCGGACAGGAACAGCGCGT
>DATGYF010000572.1:0-2803 GCA_035298145.1 Terriglobales bacterium
CCGCCGGAAAGACTCGCGTTCATCTTGTAGTCGAGCGCTCCTCCCGGACTGATATTTCCATTTCCCGTGACCGTTCCCAGCGCCGGAATGGTGAGGTTGATGTTCTGCGTACGCACCCCGTCAGGGGCCACGCGCGCATCCGTGCTCAGGTTCTGGATGGAAGTGTCCGATCCTGTCTGCGCCCCGGACAGCGCCGAGATCGCAGACATTTTGGAGGCCAGGTTGAAGCCCTGGAGTTTGGTCTGGGACAAGCGAATCGGGCCGGCGATGACCAGCTTGTCAACTGGCCCCGTGATCCCCACATTGACGGAGAGCGTTCCGCCCTGCAGCTTTGATCCGGATGGCAGAACAATACCGAGCGCGGGCAACATGGCTTGAAGGTCGTCCACTGGCATGCCGTCGGCGTTAAGTTTCATGTTCAGGATCGTGGACTCGCCCTGGCTCTGATATGTGCCGGTGAGTTTGGCCAGGGCCTTGCCCAGGGAAACGTCGCCCTGAGTCAGCGTTCCGCCCTGCTTTTGCAGATCATAGTCAGTGGCGTATTTCACCGTCACCGCCTGCGTGGCGGGCGTGCCTTTTACCGCCAGCTTGAGCTTGTCGGCTTTGAGCGTTCCGCTGGTGCGCAGTGCGTGTCCATCCGAGTTAAGCGTGCCGTCGAAGTCGGCAACGCCTGCGATACCTGTGGATGGGTCCACGAAACCTGAAGCGGTCAGATCCAGGCCCTTGACGTTGATCTTCGCCTCGATCGGACTCGCCGCCACATCGCTCGAGTTAATGGGGCCCGCCTTGCCGTCGAGTTTTGCTGTGCCGCCGGCGGGAAGATCAGCGGTGATGGTGAAAGGGAACTGTGAGGTGGGCGAAAAGTCGCGCACGCTGATGTCCACGTTGTCATACACGTGCGGCTTGATGGAGGAATTGGCGCGGTTCACAGACAGGCGGCCATCCTTTACATCAAGTTTGCTGACGGAGAGGTCGGGCGTGGACGAAGGTGCGCTGGGCGGCTTCGGAGTTGCAGCGGACTTGTTGCCCAGGCTGGAAAAATTCCATTTCCCGGCGGCATCGCGCAGCAGGGCAATCTCCGGCTTGTCCAGCGTGATATCGGTGACGTGCAGTTTCTTCGAAAAAATCAGCGGCATCACTTCCACTCCCACCTTCAGGGACTTGGCGCGAACGAAAGGATCCTTGCTGAATGCCGGATCATCGGCGATGGAGAGATCTTCGGCCGAGACGCTTCCGGAAAGGATGGAAAGACTGAGGTTGCCGACTTTGACTTCGCGGCCGAGGGCCTCGGTGAGCTCAGACTCCAGTTTGGGACGGAAGCTGTTTACATTGATCAGGAAGGGGAGAGCGATGGCGATGAGCAGCAGAACCACAACGACGATTCCGACAATTTTCAGCGCTTTCATAACAGGAACTCCTTCACGAACCTTGAATTCTTGAGAGGGCCAGTGGCACGGTGGAGTAAGCCGCGAGTGGCCCCCAGTCTATCAAAAATCGAACTAGCGGGGCTCCTGGGTAAGCTCCGGATTGGGGGCGGGGCTGCCGTAGAGTTCCTTCTGCCGCTTGTCCCGCTGTTCGTTCATCATGCGAGTGGTGGCCTCCATCTCGGCGCGGGCTTCCCGGGTCCGGCCCAGGCGCTGCAGCAATTGCCCGCGCAGGTAGTGGATGCTCGAATTTCCCGGATCGAGTTTGGCGGCGGCGTCAATCTCTGCCAGCGCTTGAACATATTTCGCTTGCCGCTGATAAACCTGCGCCAGCTGGTAGTGAGAACTGGAGAGGCTGGGATCAAGACGCAAGGCCTGGCGCAGATTGCGCTCTGCCTCCTGGTTGTTTCCCAGTTGCGAGTTCACCAGGCCCAGTTGGTCGTAGTTGTAAGCCAGGTCAGGCTCGATAGCCACATCCTTGAGGAATTCATCCCGCGCCCGCGCCAGGTCCTGCTTCCTGTAGTAAGCGATCCCCAGATTGAAGTGGACAAACGGGAGTTTGGGATTGGCCCTGGCGGCGAGGTCGAGCTCCCTGATGGCCTCGTCATACTCTTGCCGGTTGATGTGGGCCTTGCCCAGCAGAAGATGCAACTCGGGAGAATCCTGGCCGGTTTCGGCGAGCGCGGCAAAAGCGTGCTGCTCGAGGTCGGGCCGGGCCGACTTGCCGGCTGCGATGCCTAAAACGTAGAGATAGTTCAGCTGGCTCGAAGCCTGTGGCCAGAGTGGCTCGAGCATGGTGATCGCATCGGCATAGCGTTCGGTGAAAAAGTAGCAGAGTCCGAGCAGGTAGCGCGCCTGATAGGAATCCGGGACGTCGTGCACGACCGATTCGAACGGAGTGATGGCAGCGCGAAAGTTGTTCTGCCGATAATAGGCCAGGCCGACATTGAGGCGTATTCCTGATATCCGCGGAGCCAGGTGTTCGGCCTTGTGCAACATTTCCAGAGCTTGTGCCCACTTCTTGCGCCGCATGTAGATAACGCCTAAGTTGGCATAGGCGCCGGCGGCTTGCGGGTCCAGGGCGAGTACGCCGCGAAAGGAACGCTCGGCCAGATCGAGATTGTTCTGCTTCAGAGCGCTTTCGCCCTGTTGAAACAGCTGCTGCGGGCTGGCGGCCGGGGACTGCCCCGGAGAAAGCTGGGCCTTCATGACGGACAACAGCACAATGAGCACCAGGACGAGCAACCTTGACAGTGATTTCACTGTGCTGTAGTGTCCGCCAGCAACGGCCTGCAATTCAAGCGGGCTGTTGCGGAAACCTAGTTGCCACCTGGCAATTGGCACTTTGACAAGAGCTAATTGCCAAACGCTACTTGCCA
>DATGYF010000573.1:0-5477 GCA_035298145.1 Terriglobales bacterium
AGATAGCTGAATGATCGTTGCGAGCGCTCTGGATCCCGGCGGCGGATCGCGAGCATGGCCACCGGTATCGTCGCCCCCATGCAGGCGCACCACGGAACCAGGGTGAGCGCGATCCAGGTGCCGGACCCGAGGTAGTAGGCCCAGGAGGAAGATGCTCCTATCCACTCCAGCAGCTTTCGTCCCCACAACAACTGGTACGGGACCAGCAAGGCCGACATGCCGATCAACAATTCCGCCAGCGCGTATAGCCGAAGCGCAGGCACCCTGACCCGCATTTCGTATTTGCGGATGAGGCGTCCACTTCCCCAGGAACCCAGGCCCAGCCCCGCCATGAAGACGGAGATCACGATCGAGGCCAGCGCGCTGGTGACTCCAAACTGGGCCATGGCCAGGCGCAGCCATACGATCTCGTAGAGGATGCTGCAGAAGCCCGAGACTAGAAAGAACGTGAAGAACCAGACCATGAGAGGGAGTCTTTCGGCCCGTCTAACTTTTTTGAAACCCAAGCCGCACTACTTCGGCTGTGTCCTCAGCTAACTCAAGCTGTTCAGCTTCGGCCGGCGTAAACCAGCGTACCTCGTCGGCATCGTCGGCTGCCTGCGCCTTCCCCGCCACCGGGCGGCAAAAAAAATCGATCAACACAAAATGATACAGAGTGCGCCCGGCATCGTCCCACAGCACGCGGTCATAAACGCCCAGCAGCTCGGCCGGTTCCACCGTCAGGCAGGTTTCCTCACGGACTTCGCGGACCGCCGCTGCCCGCAACGTCTCGCCCAATTCCAGCACCCCTCCTGGAATCGACCACTCTCCTGCCAGCGGAGGATGGCCACGCTTCACCAGCAGCACGCGGCCATCCTGAATGATGATCGCGCCTATGCCCACCAGCGGAGAATCGGGATATTCACGCTTCATCGATGTCTGGCCCGCGCAACTGCGCGCTGCCATCTTACAGAAGCGACCGGGGCCTTGCTGACTTGATCGGCAGGGAATTGACCACGTGGGGACAGCCGCCCCCGGCTGTCCGGCGGAGCGGAGCTCCGCAAACCTCAGAAGAATTTTCGGCGAGCTTTGCTCGCCCGGACAGCCGAGGGCGGCTGTCCCCATGTGGTCTGTGGCAAAATGATCTTGTGTCACTGGACGAATACAAACGCAAACGCCGCTTTGAGGCTACACCCGAGCCCCCTCCCAAGCTGGAAAAGAAGTCCAGGCATCGCTTCGTGGTGCAAAAGCACCGGGCTACGCGTCTGCACTACGATTTCCGCCTGGAGATGGAAGGCGTGCTCAAGTCCTGGGCCGTGCCCAAAGGGCCTTCCCTCGATCCTGCCGACAAACGCCTGGCCATGCAAGTGGAAGATCATCCGGTTTCGTACTTTGATTTCGAGGGCACCATCCCTGAAGGCAATTACGGAGCGGGCACGGTGATGGTCTGGGATGTAGGCACGTGGGAGCCGCTGTCACCGGAGCCTGTGAAAGGGAAATTCGTTCCAGGGACCGATGCGGAAGCCTCGGCCATGCTGAAGAAGGGCGATTTCAAGATCCGGCTACACGGCAAGAAACTGAATGGCGACTTCGCTCTGATTCACATGCACTCGCGGCGTGCCGGCACCAAAGGGACGGAGTGGTTGTTGATCAAGAAGCAGGACGACGCCGTGGTAAAAGGCTACGACATCGATCAGTTGGACGAATCGGCCCTCACCGGCCGCACCATGGCCGATATCGCAGGCGACCAGGGTTCGGCGCAGTGGACAAGCAGCCGTCCGGCCTCGCGTGGCGCGGTGAAGGCGCCGTGGCTGGCGGATGCGATCGCCAAGTTTGATAAGAAGAACAAGAAGAAACTAACCACGGAGGACACCGAGGACACGGAGAAAGGCAAAGCAAAAAAAAAAGAAAAAGATAGGGCCGTAGGCGGTTCAACTCCTGCAGTCCCGCGAAGCCGGAAGGCTGCCTCCGTGTCCCCTGTGTCCTCGGTGGTTGAAGATTTAGAGGGCGCGGCCAAGCGTCCCATGCCCACCGCGATCCACCCCATGCTGGCAACTTCGGTGGATGATCCTTTCGACGATCCCGAATGGCTGTTTGAGATCAAGTGGGACGGCTACCGTGCCATTGCGTTTATCACCAGGGGCAAGGTGCGGCTGGTTTCGCGCAATCAGAATGACCTCACGGAACAATTTCCGGAATTGCACAGTTTGCCGGAGTTCATCCGGGCCGACACCGCGATTCTTGACGGCGAAATCGCCGTGCTGGACGAGCATGGCCGCTCCTCGTTCAGCCTGATCCAGCAACGCACGGGCATTCGCCAGGGCGGGCGTCGCACCGGTTCGCGCCAGGATATTCCGGTGCAATACTACGTGTTCGATGTGCTCTATCTCGACGGGTACGACCTCCGCCGGGTCGCGCTGGAAGAGCGCAAAGCGGCACTGGCGAAAATTACTGCAGCGGATGGCCCGATCCGGTACTCCGAGCATTTTCCCCAGGGCAAGGCGCTGTTCAGTGTTGCCCGGCAAAAAGGGCTGGAGGGAATTCTAGCCAAGCGCCGGAACAGCGCTTACGAGGAGCGCCGCAGCCGCGAGTGGCTGAAGATCAAAATCACCCAGACGGTGGATTGCGTCATCGGCGGTTACACCGATCCCGAAGGGAGCCGCGAATATTTTGGCTCGCTCGTGCTGGGCCTCTACGACAAAAACGGCGACCTAATTCATGTAGGTCAGGCCGGCACTGGATTCGACCAATCCATGCTCAAACAAATCTGGCAGGTGCTCAAGAAGCGGGAGACAAAGGTCAGTCCCTTCCCCCACGGAGTGGAAGCGTTGCGGAAAGTGCGCTGGATCAAGCCTGAACTGGTGGCAGAGATCAAGTTCTCGGAATGGACGCACGAGACGCAGGACGGCGGTATGAAGTTGCGCGCGCCGGTCTTTCTTAGGCTAAGGAATGACAAGGATCCCAAGGAGTGTTTATTGCAACAGTAGGTGGCGCGGCTGAAGCCGCCCCCAAGAAAGACCTTCTATGCAGCGCTAAAGCGCTGCTACACCCAGGCTCGCCCAGCCAGCAGCCAGCAGCTACTTAATATCTTTCATCGCCAGCATCGATCCATAATCTCTTCCCGAAGGTTCCACTGCGCGGGCCACAATTCCGGCAAAGGCATCGCGGAGCTCCGGATATTTCGCTACCAGCGCCTTCATCACCGCGGTATTTTCCTGAAACGTTTTTCCGGTGTCGGAGACATCGGCGGACTGGTAGCGCACCACCAGATCGAAGTCGTGGCCTACCGGGATTGGAAACAGATCGGTGACTCTATAGGTCTTGCCATTCGCGGTGAGATCGAGGGGAGGCAGGTCAGCCGGCTTCTGCGCCTGCATCTCGTCATACAGTCGGTCGGTCGCAGCGGTGGCCATGAAAGGGACCGGGACCAGCAACTCCCGGGCCTCGCCAAAGTAGAACCAGGAATTATGGAGCTGTCCCTTGGTCTTGAACTCCCGGGCGCGGCTGGCAAACCAGTTGCCGTCGTGTCCCGAAATCTGCGCGGGCTTGGCGTAGAATCCGCCCAACTTCCATTCGTTGCCCTGCTGCTGCAGAACAAACGACACGGTGTAAGCCCCCTGGGGGGAGGCTGCATCGAGAGTAACGATGCCGTAATTTCCCGGAGGCAGATTGGGAATGACGAAGACCGCGCTGTCTCGGGTCTGTCCCTGGGCGCCGAAAATACCGCATAGGAACTCGGCGCGTTGCAGCGGCGCCGTCCCCTCGGCTTTGAGCAGGAACGGCGGACGCGGCACCGCTTGCACCCCGGTCAGGTTAGGCTGGTTATCCTTGACCGCGCTCTCGATGCCGGAAAAATTCGAGGCCAGGCTGGCCATCGCATTCTGCCGCAGCGAGGCCGAGTCTCCCCGCGCCGCCATGTCGTAAAAGCGTCTCGCCGTCGCAGTCAGGGCGGAGGCCGTGGCCGGGTCCATATCACCGGCGGTCTGACAAGTCTGGCCGCGAGCCACGAGTGCCGACGAAAAAATTAATAGTGCTGCCAGCCTTTTCGCGATTTTTCCTGGATAGCCGATATTCCACCTCGAACCCTGGTGCTCAGAATAATATGCGTCGCAACAATCTTAAACTGTCGGAGACGGCCCTCGATACCTGTATTTCGGGCGCCTCCGGGCCGCATGATTGCGCCAGAATGCGCCGTGTGCTACCGTCGCCCCTGTTCCCCATTTCCACGCAAGGGAGACGCTCATGGCTTTAATCTTCCTGGGCATTCTGGTTGTCATCGTCATCCTGCTAGTTGGGATGTACAACAGCCTCGTCCAGTTGCGTGTCCGCTGCGACAACGCCTGGTCGGATATAGACGTACAGCTGAAACGGCGCCACGACCTGATCCCCAATCTGGTTGAAACGGTAAAGGGTTACGCCGCCCACGAGAAGGGCACATTCGAGAACATCGCCAAGCTTCGCTCCCAGGCCATGCAGGCCACCACGCCGGGCGATAAGGCCCAGGCCGAAAACCAGCTCAGTGGAGCGCTGAAAAGCCTGTTCGCGGTAGCGGAAAATTATCCTCAGCTAAAGGCCTCCGAGGAGTTCACCCAGCTGCAGGGCTCGCTCAGCCAGACGGAAGACTCGATCCAGAATGCCCGCCGCTATTACAACGCAGTGGTGCGCGACTTGAATACCAAGATCCAGTCTTTTCCGACCAATATTCTGGCCGGAATGTTCGGCTTCCAGCAGCGGCAATTCTTCGAGGTGGCCGCAGGCGACCGCGAACCGGTGGCAGTGAAGTTCTAAGAGTAAATCGGCGGGGGTCCAGCCGCGAAGCGGCGCAAGAATGCAGCCCACGGTGTAAGACGTGGGCGCAGAGCGGCGACGTCGCGAGCCCCATCGGGGCGAAAGAGCGGTGCGAGGCCGCCCCAGGAGTTGTCGATTCCGAACGATTCTTTCACCCCTCTGGGGCTCAATCTCCGCCGGATGCTATCCCACGGCTTACGCCGTGGGCTACATTCTGGCGCCGCTTCGCGGCTTGGGGCGAAAGTCTTGCGATCCAAACTCCTGGTACTGTTTTGCTTTGCGGCTCTGACCGCTCCGCTGTTTGCCCAGAGCTGGCGGATCGCTGACTTTCAGGACACGGTCCTGATCAGTGAAGACGGCACCGCCCTGGTCAAGGAACGCATCAGCCTGGTCTTCATCGGCCAATGGCACGGCATTCACCGCACTATTCCCGTCGAGTATCCCGGCCCTCGTGGTACCAACTACACGCTGTTTCTTGATGTCACGGCGGTCACCGATGGCGCCGGCCAAAAGCTGAAGTACGACTCCAAAACTTCCGGAGGATATCGCGACCTGAAGATCTACATTCCCGGCGCGGTGGACACCACGCGTACGGTGGAGATCAGCTACATCGTCCGCAACGCCATCCGCTACTTTGAGGACCACGACGAGTTCTACTGGAACGTGACCGGCAACGACTGGCCGGTGCCGATCGATCACGCCGAGGCCCA
>DATGYF010000574.1:0-16144 GCA_035298145.1 Terriglobales bacterium
CCCGCCAGGATGTAGGGATAAACCGGCGGCGCCCAGGCGCTGGGCCCGGTGGACAAATCGGTGGGAGAGCTGAAGCCTTGACCGGTCGCGATGGAGCGCGCGATGCGTCCCATTTCCCATCCGAACTGGAAGTGGTCGCGCCGGGGCGTGATGCGGTAGGTGTGGCCGATGGTGATGACTGCCACACGAAGCAGGAATGCGACCAGAACGATGAAGAATATGGAATGCGTCCAGGATCGCTGCGCACCTTCAGCTGAATTCTCCGCGACTGCCGGCGAGTCCGTCCGCTCGCGATCCCGCATGAGCAAAAGACTAGCACAGCGATTGCGTGGGGGCGGGTACTCTCACCCGCGCGGTTTTCGTAGCGCCGGCGTCCCGCCGGCTGTCCTGCGGGCGTCCCGCCCGCAGTGTGAGGGCAGGATGATGGCGTGAGGGCAGGAGATGGTGTGAGGGCAGGATGATGGTGCGAGGATAGGATGATGGTGTAAGGGCATGGTGCCAGGGCGAGGGCAGGATGCCCTCGCGACAGCCGCCGGGACGGCGGCGCTACAAAGTCAACACCAGCCGCCTTGTGCTTGCATAATCCTGGCCTTCGGCGCTACGATGCCGACGCCATTCCGGAGGTGACGTATGAAGTACGGCCGCTGGTCCGTCCTGCTGGTTACCTTTCTGTTCGTGGTCGCTCTGCCTTCTCTGGCCCAGATCGAACCCATCGTGATTCCGGCGGGCACGCCGGAGGACGTGGCGCTGCAAGCCATCACCAAAGAGCCGGATGATCAAAAAAAACTGGCCATGTACGAGGATTTCGTGAAGCAGTTCGCTTCCAATCCAGCGGCCGTGGCCTATGGCAACTGGCAGCTGGCGCAGGCCTACCAGGGCACCGGCGATTTGCAGAAGGCGCTCGATTATGGAGACAAGGCGCTGGCCAGCACGCCACGCAGTCTCGATATTCTCGTCTCCCAGGCCAGCATTGCCCAGCAGATGAAGAACAACCCCAAGTTATTGGATTACTCGGTGCGCGGTGGCGAGGTTTATAACTCTATCGGCAAGACCAAACCGGAAGGCATGAGCGACCAGGATTTCGCCACCCGGACAGAAGAGCAAAAGACTGCGGCCAAGAATTCATACGAATTCCTCGAGGCCGCTGCTTTTAATGTGATCGTCGATGAAACCAACGCCACAACGCGCATGAGCTACATCGATCGTTTCACTACTGCTTTTCCGAAATCGCGGTTTGACGAATCAGTCGCCTCGTATGCCATGATGTCGCTCTCCGAGCTCAAGGACACGACCCGGGTGGTGGCGTTCGGCGAAAAGGCGTTGGCGGCAAATCCTAACAATCTGGCCGCGCTCTTGCTTCTGGCCGGGACTTACGTCGAAGATCCCAAGCCTGGAAGCGTGGCCAAGGGCGCCGCCTTTGCGCAACGGGCGGTGGTGGCGGCCAAGGCGGACGCCCCGGACGCAGACCGCACCCGCAAACTCTCGGCGGGAATTGCTCATTCGACTCTGGGCTATGCCGATATGAAGCAGGACAAAACCGCGGCCGCGATTGCGGAATTGAAGTCCGCGACCGCGCTGCTCAAGGGACTCGACGACCAGCAGTACGCAGTTGCGCTTTATCGTTTGGGCTTTGCCTACGCCAAGATCAGTCGGGTCAACGAAGCGCGTGAAGTATTGATGGAGGCGGTAAAAATTCCCGGCCCGGTCCAACCGCTCTCGCAGGACCTGTTGGCTAAAGTGAATGCGGCCCGCGCCAAGGGAAGATAGACCCCTTGTCATCCTTAGCGGGGGCGGGGGTTTCGCCATGCGAAGCCCCCCGCGCAGTCCAAGGGTCCCTGCCTGACGCAAATTGCCGTTATTCCGTTAGTGCAGGACGCGATGGATCAGCGCATCGTGAGGTAGGGGTCCTTCGACTCGCCTGACCGTCCGCAAGCGGACGGTCTGACTCGCTCAGGATGACAACAGCAGAGCGGGAAGCCAGAAGCTAGCAGCTAGAAGCTAGCAACGATCTCCCTTAATGTTTCACCAGATCATCCGACAGCAGTAGAGCTTTGGAAGCGAGATTGTGTGCGCGCTGCACGTCGCCCGCTTTCTCGGCGGCGTTGGCCTGCTCCATGTATTTGCGAATCTGGCTGACGCTGTCCTGCTGGGTTGAGCTCAGCTGACGGGACGCGATCTGCTTCAGGTTGTCGTCCGTCGCGGCCAGCAACTGAGTTGTGTTTTGACGCTGGCTGGAGGCTTGCTCCGCACTCATCCCGGGAGCGAGTTGAACCACGGGATCGACCGTGCCACCATTTCGCACCACTTTTTTATCCGAGGCCGGCGCTGGGCGAGCACAGGTTTTCCGGTGGCGCTTCTTCTTGCTGGGCGCTTTCTTCGATGCCTTGACTTCCGGCTTCTTCGCAGCCGGCTCCGGCTGGGCCTTTTGCGGTTCCGGAGCGGTCTCTGGTTTCGTCTCTGGCGGAGACGCAGGCTCCGACTGAGGTTCCATGCCTGGTTGCGCTGGCCCGGCTGCTGGACTGGGCGGCGCTGTATTCTGCGGCGCATCATTTTGCGGCGCGTCACTCTTCGGTGGTTCCTGGGGAGAGCCGGCAGGCGCCGCATCCGGCGCTGGCTGCGTCTCCTGATTGAGTTGCGGAGGTTGCGCCTGCGTGAGCGCAGCGAAGGAAGGAGTCGCCAGCGCGCAAAATCCGAGAATGATGGCCAGATACATGCTCATGTGAAATTGGATGCTGCGACTCCCCGCCAAGCTTACCTGGAAATCATAACTTCGGGGGCGTGGTTCCAGTACTGTCAGGAGTTCATAGAACCATCACGGTCTTTATCCGATTAGCCCCGGGTCGCTGTTTCCTGCAGAGCATTCGAGCGCGACTGGACCAGGGGCAGGCGCAGACGAAAGGTTGTGCCCTCACCCTCCACCGATTCGAAATCAACTGATCCATAGTGCCATTGCAGAATCTGATAAGTCTGTGCCAGCCCAATGCCGGTCCCTTCTTTCTTGGTGGTGAAGTACAGCTCAAAAATCTTGTCCTGAGCATCGGCTGGAATTCCGCTGCCCTGGTCACTGATTTCGGTGACCACCATGTCGTCTTCGCGGCGGGCTGAAACTGTCAGCCTGCCTCCGTCGGGCATGGCCTGGACGCCGTTGAGCACGACATTGAGAATGGCCTGCTTGATGAAATCGGTGTCCACCTTTACCGTGAGGGGCTGGGCGGGAAGCTCGGAGACGATGCTCACGCCGTGCCGGGCGGCATCGGGCCCGGCCAGTTGGACTCCGTCCTCCAGCAGGCGGCGCAGATCGGTTTCCTCGAGATGAAGATCGCGGGGGCGGGTGAAATCCACCAGGATCTGCACCACCCGGTCCAGCCGGTGTATTTCGCTTCCGATGATGTCCATGTGGCGGCGTGTGTCAGGATCGACCTGCCGCAACTTTCCCTGCAGTAACTGCAAGTGCAGGACAATGGCGTTGATCGGGTTCTTCACCTCGTGGGCTACGCCCTTGGTGATCCGGCCGGTGGCGGAAAGCCGGCGCGACATTTCAATCTCGTCTTCGATGCGGCGGACCGACTCCGCATCGCGCATGGTGAGCAGGGCGCCGATGGGGGTTTCTTTTTCCCGGATGAAATCGAGAGAAATCTGTACCCGTTTCCCGCTGGGAAACTCGATCTCCCGGGGAGCGATGGGGCTGCGTTGCGCAAAGGAATGCAGGAGGAGGGCGCCGAACTCCGACTCGGGAGAAAAAATCTCCCTGGCGGCGTGGCCCAGCAGCTCTCGCCGGGGCCGTCCCAGGAAGCGTTCCACGGACGCGCTTACCAGGACGACGCGCAAGTCCCGGGTGAACAACATCAGGCCGTCCTGCAGATTGCCCATGATCTGATCAACGTTGTCTTTCAGAGCGGAAAAAATTTCCTTGGCGTCGCGCATCTGGCGGCCCAGGTGGGCGATCTTGAGGCTCACCATCCCGTACTCGTCGTGGCTTGCCTCGGGCTCGCCGACGGTGTCCCCATCTCCGGCAGTGACGCTGTCCAGGCTGCGGTTGATCTGCTCCAGTGGGCCGAGCGCAATATGCGAGAGTCCCGCCGCCAGGAGCAGAGAAAGAAAAATTGCGATGCTGGAAAAGACCACCGCCTGCTGCAACCGGGGCGTCAGTTCGTTCTTCAGAAACACCGTCGATACGCCCACCCGGATGCTGCCGAAGCGGGCCCCGTCCAGTTGCAGGGGAATGCGCACGTCGTACACGGTGGGAGGGTTGTACACCATGCGAAACTGCCGGCGGAAGTTCGCGTTCTCCACCAGGTGGAAGTCGGGACGGTCGGGAACCTCCTTGCCCACCAGGTCGGGATTGGTGTGCAGGATGGCTTTGCCGTCGCTATTGACGATGGCGGCGTCGTAAATGATGGGCCACGTCCCTACCACAGATTCCAGAAAATTATTCAGATCGCGGTCCGTGCTCAGGTAATACGCCACCGCCCGCCGCATGGCCTGGGGATTCGTGGTGTCCACCTTGGTGCTGCTCAAATCGGGGGCGGCGTTCGCGGCCAGGTAAGCGAGGTTGGAGGTCAACTGAGCTGCCGATTCACGGGCCGTGGTCACGCGCTGGCGCAGCAATTCCGAGATGTACACATAGGAAAATGCCGTGACCAGCACGGCCACCATGAAGGTGATGGCCAGCACGATTTTGGTTTTTCGCCGCATGGGCCGTTGGATCGCTGTAACGCAGACCGCGTGGGGACAGCCGCCCTCGGCTGTCCGGCGGAGCAAAGCTCCGCAGTTCCTGGGTGGCCTGCAAAATCTGTCGAGCTCCGCTCGACTGGACAGCCGAGGGCGGCTGTCCGCACGCGGTCTGCGCCTTCCCTTATTCTTCTCTCGCCAAGGCCGCGTCGGCCGTGGCGTTGCCGTACTCCTTGAGCTTGTTGTGCAAAGTCTTCAGGCTGATGGCCAGAATTTCTGCGGCACGGGTCTTGTTGTTGTTGGTGGCCTCGAGCGTTTTCAGGATCAGCAGCTTCTCCGCTTCTTCCACCGTGGTGCCCACCCCCAGGCGCACGGTGTCGGAATCCTCGGCTGAGCTGCGCAGGCTGGATTGCCCGAATCCCGGCGGCAGGTGCTTGGTTTCGACCACCGCTCCATCGCACACGATAATTGCGCGCTCCAGGGTGTTGCGCATCTCGCGCACGTTCCCCGGCCAGGAATAATTCTGAAACGCGTTGAGGACGGCTTCGCTCACCCCTGCAACTTTGCGTCCATGTTTTTCGTTCATATCCGCCAGCAGGGCCGTCACCAGTTCCGGGACGTCTTCCTTGTGCTCGCGCAGCGGCGGCATGTGAATGTTAAAAACGTTGAGGCGATAATAAAGATCGTTGCGCAGTTCGCCGCGCGCAACCGCTTCTTCGGGAACTTTGTTGGTGGCGGCCAGGACGCGGACATCCACCGTGGTTTCCACCTTGCTGCCCAGGCGGCGCAATTTGCGGTCTTCGAGAACCCGCAACAGTTTGGCTTGCGTGGCCACCGGCATCTCGCCGATTTCATCCAGCAGCAGAGTTCCGCCTTCAGCCAGCTCAAAGCATCCCGTGCGCCGCTCCAGGGCCCCGGTGAAGGCGCCTTTCTCGTGGCCGAATATTTCGCTTTCGATCAGGGTTTCGGGAATCGCGGCGCAGTTGATGGGGACGAATGGTTTGTTCCGGCGCGGGCTGAGTTCATGAACGGTGCGTGCCACCAGTTCCTTGCCGGTGCCGCTCGCACCTGTTATGAGCACTGAGGCAGTGCTGGGCGAAACCATCTCGATGAGGTGAAAGATTTCCTGCATTTTCTTGGAAGACCCAATCAGGCTTCCGAGAGAACCGGCATCGCGCAGCTTGCGGCGCGTGACCTCGAGTTCAGCCCGGGTCCCCAGCAGCGCGGAGGCGTTTTGCAGGATGGTCCGCAACCGGTTGGTGTCAATGGGCTTGGTGATGTAGTCATAGGCGCCCATGCGCATGGCCTGCACGGCGCTGTCGATCGTGCCCTGCGCCGTGACCACGACGACGGCCATGGTCTGCGCGTCGATGGCCAGTTTTTCCAGAAGCTCCAGGCCACCCATGCGCGGCATCTTCATGTCCGTGACCACGATGGAAGGAGCCCAGCTGGTGACTTTCTCTAGGCCCTCGGCGCCATCTTTCGCAGTTTCGGCCCGGTAACCCCAGCCCGTGATCAGTTCGGCCAAGCCGGTTCGTTCGTTTTCCTCGTCCTCGACGATCAGTACCTTTTCGTGGTTCATAGTCGCCCGCCAGCCATTATTTAGGCTTTCCCGCCTGTCTGCAAGCCGAGGCGGAGGCCGGGCAAGTTTTTCTTTCCCCGCGCAAGCGGATTTCGTCATCTCAGATGCCTGCACCGGAAAAGGTGAAACAGAAGGGGGGAAGCCGGGGGAGTATATCAATCTGAGACACTTACTGGCATTTGTGCTAGTTGATTAAAAGGTTCTCGACGAGCTTGATTTGACTCTGGTCTGGGGTAGAATGGCTCCTCATACCTGATGTCGGTATTTGCTTCCCACGCAACTCCCGGTCGCAATCTATATATGGTCTAAGCGTGGACGCGAAGTTTTTATCTGAGAGATTTTCGGAGGATGGCATGTCACTTCGTCGCTTGCTGTGCGGCATTTTCTTGAGTTTACTGGCTGTGATGTTGATATCAACTGCGGTTGTGGCCCAAGAGGAGACCCCGAAAGTTGACCTCTTCGTAGGCTACCAGTGGCTGCATCCAGGCATTACGGTCCCGTCGCCGTTTCAACCACCCAATGCTCCGGTGGCGCAGAAGATGGGCGATATTCCTCAGGGAGCGGGCGCCAGCTTTACCTACAATTTTACGCCGCACTGGGGATTGGAAGCCGACTACGGCGGCAACAGGAACAAGAACGGAACCATGAACACAGTCTCGATTGGACCTCGGTTCGCGTGGCGTAATGAAGGAGTGACCTTCTTCGCTCACACCCTGCTGGGATACAACCGGTTGACGGTGCCGCTGGTGGACTCCAGCAATGGGATTGGAGCTATTCTGGGCGGCGGAATGGATCTCAATCTCTGGCGCCGGCTTTCGCTGCGCTTGTTCGAGGCTGACTACATATGGTCGCACCACAATTTTTCCGATGAAGTAGGTCCCGCCTTTCCGGACCTGCGGCGTCCCACGATGGAGGGTGTCCGCCTGCGCACCGGTTTGGTCTTCAACTTCGGCTTTGAATCGCCCCTGGTGCCGGCCGCGAGTTGCTCCATCCAGCCCGCCGAAGTGATGGTGGGTGAGCCCGTTACGGCTACCGCCAGCGCCAGCAATTTCAATCCCAAGCACACTCTGAGCTACAGCTGGGCCAGCACCGGCGGAAAGGTCACCGGCAAGGACAACACCGCCACCCTGGACACCAACGGGGTTGCCGGCGGCAGCTATACCGTTACAGCCCGCGTCACCGATCCCAAGATGAAGAAGGGTGGCGAGGCGAGTTGCACGGCTACCTTCACGGTGAAGGAGCCGCCGAAGAACCCGCCGACCATGTCATGCTCCGCCAGTCCGACATCAGTGCAGGCGGGCACGCCGGCCACTGTGACCTGCAGCTGCACCAGCCCGGACAACGTGCCGGTCACGGTCAGCGGTTGGACCGCCAGTGGTGGAAGCGTTTCGGGTGAGGGTAACACCGCCACGCTCAACACCACCGGAGCCTCAGCCGGCCCAATAACAGTGAGTGCGACTTGCAGCGATTCTCGTGGTCTGACCGCGTCGGCTTCGAGCCAGGTGACGGTAGAGGTTCCGCCTCCGCCGCCGCCGGAGGCGAGCAAGCTGAGCGAGTGCGACTTCCCCAACAAGGTGAAGCCGTGGCGGGTGGACAACACTTGCAAGGCCGTACTGGACGACGTTGCCCAGCGGCTGCAGCATGATCCCGATGCCAAGCTGGTGATCGTAGGCAACGCCGAACCCGGCGAGAAGCGCAAGAACCTGGCCGGGGAACGCGCGGTCAATTCCAAGGCATATCTGTCCGGTGGCGAAGCCAAGCAAGCCATCGATGCCAGCCGGATTGAAGTGCGCACCGGCAGCGCCGGCACCAGGACTGCTGAATACTGGGTAGTCCCGGCAGGCGCGACCTTCTCGGCCCCCGGAACCGAGACGGTGGATGAGTCCATGGTGAAAGCGGTTCCGGATCACCCTGTGGTCAAAAAGAAGGCCCGCTAAGCCTAAGGCCCATTGACCTTTAGCTGACTCTGGGCCGGCCGAGATTTCTACTCGACCGGCCCTTTTTCATCTGGCCTTCGGTAACTTGAAAAGACCGTATTACGCTGTCAATCTCAGCCGCGAGCGCATAATTTTTTCGCCAGGGGCACATTCACCTATGATTTCGCGCAAGATACGGCTGAATTCTTGTAAGTGGTTGATTACATTAACAATTGCGATGCTCTCCGTTTCTGCCCTCTGGGCTGGTCAGTGGACTGCCCTGGGCCCGGACGGAGGCGACGTGCGGAGTCTGAGTTATGACCCGCAAAATCCCGACCGCATTTATCTGGGGACGAGCACGGGAACGCTTTTCCTGTCTTCGGACGGGGGACACAATTGGTCGCGCCTGGCCCACCTGGGCGGTGACGACAATGTTCTCGATCACATCGTCATTGATCCCAAGAACCCCAAACACATTTACGTTTCAGCGTGGAGCGTGGTGAACCAGCAAGCCGGCGACGTGTTTCGTTCGCATGACGGCGGCAATAACTGGGAAGCGCTTCCGGGAGTGCACGGAAAATCGGTGCGGGCGATGGCGATCGCTCCCTACGATTCCAAGGTTCTGGTGATCGGCGCCCTCGATGGCGTGTTCCGCAGCAAGAACGGCGGCAACAGCTGGGAGCGGATTTCTCCCGCTGCCCAGGCCGAACTGAAGAATGTGGAATCGATAGCGGTTGATCCCAAGAATCCCGATGTGGTGTATGCCGGTACCTGGCATCTGGCGTGGAAGACCGACGACAGCGGCGCCAGCTGGCATCGCATCAACAAAGGCATGATCGATGACTCGGACGTATTTTCGGTCATCGTGGACTCGACCAATCCCGCGGTGGTTTATGCCAGCGCCTGCTCCGGAATTTACAAGAGCGACAGCGCCGGCGACCTTTTCCGCAAGATGCAGGGCATTCCGTTTTCCGCGCGCCGCACTCGCGTTCTGAAGCAGGACCCGAACAACCCGGGAACGGTTTATGCCGGGACGACCGAGGGTCTGTGGAAGACCGCGGATGCCGGCAAGACCTGGAAGCGGGTAAGCAATCCTGAAGTCGTCGTGAACGATGTGCTGGTGGATCCGCGCAACTCGAACCGGGTGCTGTTGGCCACCGACCGCAGCGGCGTTCTGGCCAGCGATAACGGGGCGCAGACTTTTGTGGCTTCCAATCACGGCTACGTGCACCGCTATGTAAGTTCGATTCTGGCCGACAAGAACGACCCCAACAACATACAAGTGGGCGTGGTCAATGATCGGGAATTTGGCGGCGTTTTCTCGACCCGCGATGGCGGCCAGAGCTGGCAGCAGAAGAGCGCTGGACTGGGCGGACGCGATGTTTTCGCGTTGCAGCAGACTTCCACCGGCGCCCTGATTGCCGGCACCAACAAGGGCATCTTCCTGCTCGATCGCAATGCCAGCCAGTGGCGTCCGATCAACACCATTGTGACCGAGAAGTCGGCGGCGCGATTGGTGAAAGGCAAGAAGGGCAAGAAGGCGGCAAGAGTGCCCGCGGTCGTGGTTCGCTCAGTTCTGGATGCGCGCGTAAGCGATATCGAAGTCACCCCCAAGCGCTGGCTCGCAGCCACCTCCTCTGGACTGTTCTCCAGTTCGGACCAGGGCAAAACCTGGACCGGCGGTCCGGTAATGGGCAAGAGTGATTTTGTTGCGGTGGAGTCGAACGGCGAGTTGTTGGTGGCCGCCACTCGCACCAACGTTCTTTGCTCTTCCAACGACGGAGCGACCTGGCAGCAAGCGCCGCTGTCTTCCTACATCACCAGCATTCACGGCGTAGAGCTCACGCCGGAAGGTGAAATCCTGGTGGCTTCCCGCGAAGGCGCGTTCCGGAGTTCCGATTCCGGCGCGACCTGGGAGCATATCGTGAACGGCCTTCCGGACAAGAACATCAGCTCGATCACCTATGACCCGAGCAAGAAGCGTCTGCTGGCCACCAGCAACGCTACCGGAGTGGTCTTCGAGAGCCGGGACAGCGGCCGCAGCTGGCATCGCGGCCCTGATTCGGGATACCCGCTGCGCCGCATCAGCGTAGTTCGCGGACGCTTTGTGGGGGCCACCCCGTTTGACGGCCTGATTGTCCAGCCCGAGAATGAAGCGGCCAGCGCTTCGGCCGGCCTGGGCGGATCGTCCGACTAACCGATCGCAAGACAAAAGTGTTATCTAATCCACGGAGGAGCGGCCTACCGCTCCTCCGTTTTTTGCTTGTGTGGAGCGGACACGCTTGTCCGCCGCCTTTGACTTCAGAAGATTATCGGTCTTCGACGACTGCCATTGAGGCTCGGTAGCTGACGATCCCCACCCTGTCGCAAAGCACGCGACGAGGGTGGGGCACCTGTGATCACGGATCACACGGATATCTTTGGCATTCCCACGCTGGCGCGATAATACCGGTAATAAATACATCTCGATCTCCCGCGCTGCCCTTAACTCGCTGATAAATCGGTCTCGGACGATGGCATCCAGCTTGCGACTTGTCGGACAGCGGTCGCGCGCGGCAGGATTGTTTTATGAAGTTGTCGAATGGGAATTGGCGGAACGCTGCCGTGTTCACCGTTCTTTTAATGGGGCTGATTCTGGCCGGTTGTTCACGACGGGAGAGCCTGCCCGGAATCGAGGAGAATGCCGCGGACCAGCATTTGCCTTTTGAGGCGGCATCCGACAAGGGCGGAATTTCTCCTACCAGCTCCCTGACGCCTACGACGATCCCAGCCGGAACGCCGATCACCATCCACGTAAGGTTGTCTTTATCGAGCGCCAGTTCCCGCGCCGGAGACCCCTTTGAAGCCGTGCTCGATGAACCCATTGTTGTCCGGGGCCGTACCCTGGCACCGCAGGGCGCTGTTCTGACCGGCAAGGTGCTGGACGCCAAAGCTGCGGACCAGTTTCAGGAAGCCGGCTACCTGCGGCTGGCCCTGACTGCGATTTTCATCAACGGAAAATTCCTTGCCATACAAACCTCCAGCATCTTCATGAAGCGAGGCTCGCATGAGCAGCGCAACGTGACCATTGTGCGCGACGGCGCCGGGAAAAAAGGCGCTCTCATCGGAGCATCGGTTGACGCTCCCGGGACCACCTATGCCACGGGCAGCATGGACGTCGGCGTGGCCCCCGAGCGGAGCCTGACCTTCAGGCTGGCCCAGTCCTTGCCTCTCTAACCGAAAGTGTGCAGGTGTGAGTCGACACTCCGACTTCGCTCAGGGCAGGCTTTGTCTGCTGCTCCCACGGTGTGAGGAGAGAGAAAAAATGAAATCGGCGAGAATCTGCGTGAATCAGCGGAATGGAAGTTGAGCGGGTGCCGGAGGCGGCATGATGAGATGACAACTTCAATTCCGCTGGTTTACGCGGATCAACACGGATCAAGACAGCAGGGATGAAAAGAAATCGGCACCATCGGTGCGAATCGCGGATCTACAAAAGCAACACCAACTTCAAAAGCGTCGGACAGGAGTGTCCGACCTACACCACCCACACAATTCCTATAGCGTGTTCATGAAAGTCACCAGATCGGCTTTTTGCTCGGCAGACAGCAGCATGTTGAAACGCTGGTCGTAGAAGTTGACTAAGTCCATCAGGGTATCGGCGGCACCGTTGTGGAAATAGGGTGCACGTGCGGCCAAACCACGCATGCTCGGGACTTTGAACTTGCCAATATCGGCGCATTTGCCGGTCACCATCGCCCGCCCGGGATCGGCGACCACCACCTGAGAGCCGTCATCACACTGCAGCGTGTATAGAGGGAGGTCAGCCACCGCGGCGCCCGCTCCAATGTTCATCATGGCAGACGAGGAGCTGCCGCCAACATTGGGCGTGTTGTGGCAGGTGGTGCAAGTGCCGAAAACCTGAGGTTGGCCCAGCACGTCATTGAATCCGGGCACGACGGAAATCAGGATGGGAAAAGTATTGAACAACATCTCTCCCCGCGCCACTGCCTGCTGCGCTGCGGAATTGCTGCCACTCGCAGTTGCCCAGCTGGTGTACAGAGTGAAGGCATTGGGATCAAAGCCAGTCCCGGAGTTGATCCCTGCGGAGAAGGGCTGAGTCGAGAGGAACACCGGGCCGCCATTCGCGCCCTGTGCGGTAAGGCTTCCAGCCATGCTGTCCACCGACTGGGCGGTGAACAGCGAGGATTCGAAATTCACAATCTGTTGTAACTGGGCATCAGTTGGCGGACCGCTGGGTTGGGTATGGACCAGGGTGGCGTGGAGGGCCTGGGTCTTCAGGTCGGGCTCCCGGCCGTCCCACATGATGCCATTGAGAAACTTCAGGTTAGTGGAAGGAAGTGGACGCCGATACAGTGCCGGCTGGGTGGCGGTGGTCTCGGGGCACTGGTAAGGGTCGTTGATGGCGACGATGCTGAACTCGGCGTTGGCCGGCACCGGCAATGTCATGCGAATCAATCCATGATTCAGCAACTGGCTGTATGCCGACGTGGCGGCTGCGAGTGTGGAGACATCGTCGCTGGGGCAATTGGCTCCGTCAACCGTGCGAAAGATCGGATCCGTTCCCTGGGTGTCGTTGAAGCGCTGCTGTAAGTGCGCGGGAGTGACACTCCATCCATCCGCGGCGTCATGACAACTGGCGCAGCTCCGGTCGTTGCTCCCCAACTTGGCAAAAAATGGGCCCGTTCTATCAATCTTCTGGTGACTGAAGGTGTCGAGGGTGCCGCTGGGATTCTGAGATGTTTCGTGGAATGTGCTTGGGGGCGTGATCACGTTTCCACCGGTTGACCCTCCCCCGCCGCATGCTGTGAAGGCTGCAACCAATGCTCCGGCTACCGCTAACAAAACTTTTCGATTCATTGCTTACAGGGCCCTTTTGGTTCTTGGTTTTCACACCAGCCCGCCGGCACACCCGCCGCAGGGCCGCTAATCGTGAGTTATGGGGGAGAATTCGCGGGGGAAGAAACTTAAAAGTACCACATGCGGGCTGAAAATCAAGCCGAGAAAGGGGTAACCCGCCCCCTGTCTGGATGCCGCAAATAGTTGCACTTTCGCGCGTAGGGCAGGCGTCCGTTGCCCGCAAGCATCAGGAAATCACCGACAGTCGGAATCTCAGGCATGTTCTTCCGTCACATCAAGGTGTGACCGCTGCCCTTAGCAATTTGTCTGCGCCCGCATAGACTTCCCGAAATGGAGAGAGCGCCAGAGGGAAAATTGTCTCGGCGGATTTCCCGATTCAGAACGGTTGAGCCTTTCGACAGTCTCGCCGAACCCATTTGGAGCTTTCCCGAAACGTGCTTTACGGCTAATGCTTTCGTTAGCGACGCTGGATGAAGACTAACAAACAAGGCGTGGCCGCGGGTCCGCCAGGCGTCGGGCGCAAGTCTTGAAACCATGAATGCAATCGCGCAATTACGGTCGAGCAACTTCGGATCTCCCGATCCCGCCGTCCTGCTGGCCGCGGTCCAGGCCTGCCCTGAGAGTCTGGCGATCGTCGCGTCGGGCCGCATTGTTTATGCCAATCCGGCGTGGCGCGCCATGTTTGAATGCCTGGAGCGGTCGCAGCTTCAGGGAGAAGAAGCAGGAGATTTGCTCCCCGGGCCCCTGATCTCCGTGGCATCCGGCGCCAGGCCGGCTGGGGAACGCGAAACAAGTAGTGAGGTGCGCGTGATTCGCACCCGCAAGGATGGCACCAGCGTACATCTCGAGATGGCCAGGGCCGGTTTTGAGCTGCGCGGCGGTGAATTTCAGGTGGTGCACTGCCGTGACGTCAGCCGGCAGTGGCAAGCGGAGAGACGACAACGGGAATCGCAAGGGATAGAGGCTGTTGGCCAGTTGGTGGGAGGAGTGGCGCACGACTTCAACAACCTGCTCACCGGAATCATCCTCTACTGCGACCTGTTGCTGGGGGAATTGGAAGAGGACAGCCAGATCCGCGGTCACATACGGGAGATGCGCATGGCGGGGGAGCACGGGGTGGCCATGGTGCAGCAACTACTCGCGGTGGCGCGGCCTCCCGCCAATGAATCCCATGTATTCGTCTTGAACGACGCGGTGAGAGGAATCCATGAGCTCATGGTCCGCCTGATCGGTGAAGATATCGTGCTGAGCACCGCGCTGGCCGCCGACCTGGGTCCGGTGAAAATGGACCCGGCGCAAGTCCAGCAAATCCTGCTCAACCTGGTGCTGAATGCCCGCGATGCCATGCCCGACGGCGGCCGGATCACCGTCAGCACGCGAAACCAAACCGGCCCTGGTCTTATCGCTGATGCTTCAGAATCGCAGAATGGGCAATGGGTTGAGCTCACCGTGGCCGACACCGGTGCCGGCATGGACGCCGAAACCGTGGAGCGTGCCTTCGAGCCTTTCTTCACCACCAAGCGTCCGGGTCGGGGTAACGGCCTGGGCCTGGCCACGGCTCGCCGGCTGGTCCAGCGAGAAGGTGGAACCATTATGGCGGAAAGCGAACCCGGAACGGGCACACGTGTTTCCATGCGCCTGCCGCGAGTCCAACCCGATCAAAATTCGAAAGCTCCAGAAAGGTAATTTCATGACCACAGTCGCACTGAGCGCTCCCACTCCGGTCCAGATGGAACCGGCCAATTTCCTGAACCTCCTGATCGTGGACGACGAACGCGCCATCCGGGAAGTCTGCCGCGAAGTTGCACAATCACTCGGTTTCAACACCGCCGTGGCTGATTCCGCGGAGCATGCCTATCGTCTGCTGGACACGCAGAACATCGATGTCGTGCTGCTCGATCTGAAGCTGCCCGGCGCCAGCGGCCTGGAAGCCTTGCACCAGATCGGCGAGCGCAAGCCCGATGCGGTCATCGTGGTGGTCACCGGATACGGCACCGTCCAGTCCGCGGTCCAGGCCATGAAGAATGGCGCCTATGACTACGTGACCAAGCCCTTCAGCATGGAGGAACTGAGGCTGCTGCTGGAGCGTGTGTCCGACCACCTGAAATTGAAAACCGAAAACCGCACCCTGCGGGAGAAGATCAAATCGAAACTGGGTTTCGGCAGCATCGTCGGCCGGGCGCCGGAGATGAGAAGCTCTATCGCATCATCGGCAAAGCCGCCCACAGCAGCCATCCCGTGCTCATTCTGGGCGAAAGCGGAACCGGAAAGGAAATGGTGGCGCGCTCCATCCATTTCTCCGGACCCTTTCGCGACAAGCCGTTCATCCCGGTGGACTGCGGCTCGCTGGTCCCCACCCTGATCGAGAGCGAACTGTTCGGTTATGTCAAAGGCGCCTTCACGGGGGCGGTGCAGTCGCGCGACGGCCTGCTGGCGATCGCGGAGGGCGGCACGGTATTTCTGGATGAAGTCGGAGAACTTCCAGTCGATCTTCAAGCGAAGCTGTTACGCGCCATCCAGGAGCGGGAGATTCGCCCGGTAGGAAGCACCAAGCGAATCGCCATCAACGTAAGAATTCTGGCGGCCACCAATCGCGACCTGGAACAAGCCGTGGCCCAGGGGACTTTTCGCCGGGACTTGTACTTCCGGCTTAATGTGCTGAGCCTGAAAATCCCTCCCCTGCGGGAACGGCGCCAGGACATTCCACTGCTGACCGGATACTTCCTGGAAAGGCTGTCTCGAGACTCGGGTCACGAGCGGAGCCTGAGCGACGACGCCATGAAAGCCCTGCTCGCCCATGACTGGCCGGGGAATGTGCGGGAACTCGAGAATTGTCTGGAACGGGCCTGCGCCTTCACCTCGGGACCGGTAATCCACCTGGCGGACTTGCCCAGCGCCATCCATGGGGCCCCCATCCATCCCTCGAACGGAGGCAATGGCAAGACTCAAATCATGCCCATGGCGGAACTGGAGAAACACACCATCCTGAGCACGATCGCTCAGCTCAACGGGGACAAACTTCTGGCCGCACGAATGTTAGGTATTGGCAAGACCACGCTTTACCGCAAGCTCAAGGAGTATGTGGCGCAGGATTAGGCGGGGTTTGGCCCACATC
>DATGYF010000575.1:0-2944 GCA_035298145.1 Terriglobales bacterium
CGTTCTCGAGGCGCAGCAAGGCAACTTCGTTCGGCCGTACCCCAAAGATCTTTCCGAGTTCAACGCAACATTGATCGGGCGTGCCCGCCTGGGCCAACTGACGCTGCAACTCGGCCAGGTCGCGCGCAGGCGCCGCCGCCGTCGCTGACCCATCCTTACCCGAAGGTCGCTTGTCTCGCTGCACATCGCACCCAAGACGGAGATGGTCTCCGGCTTCGCCATGCTGACGTATATGTGGTGCCGGCATCAAGTTACGGAGGAACGGGAGGGGGTACTGTGACTACCGTAACAAGATGTCCTCAGACCAGGCTGGACCTAACTCTTTCCCAATCAGAAACGTACAACCAACGAAAACTTCACCGGCAGCACCGGGTAAAACCTGTATTTTGAAGCGCTCCGAGCAACTCGGTAATTCCGTGCCGCACCCAAGCCTGCGGAAGCAAGTTCTATCAAAAGGAGGCATGCGCTATGCATGGTCGATACCAGTACCTCGGTTCGATACTACTGGCAGTTGCCTTTCTCGCGCCGGCACTGACCACGGGTTGCGCAACCCGAAGCTATCGTGTCTATGACCCGTATCGAAACCAGTACCATCGGTGGGACGGGAATGAAAGGATTTATTACAACCAGTGGGTTGTAGAGAATCATCGTGATGGCCGCGACTATCGCAGACTCGACCGCGATCAGCAAAGGGCATATTGGGAGTGGCGCTATAACCACCACCACGATCATGACCGCGATCACGACCGTAACCGTGATCATGACCGCGATCGCGATCGCGACCATGATCATGACCGGCACTAATCACCAATAAGGATGGGATCCGCCACGGGACTCGTTCCATGCGGGCCCCGTGGGGAGTTCGGAGGGCTCTGGCAATATCCGTGGGAGCGACCGACACCGACCACAGAGGAAATCAATCGCGCTCTGACGATTCCATCTATGTGCTTCTTCGGCACTTGCGGTGCGCCAGTCGGCACTATTTTGAGGTGAGAGGAAAATGTTTTTCGCGCCAGCCGCGAATACCCTCGTCCATGGAAAGCACGTTGGTATAGCCCATCTTCTGCAGGTTGTCAGCAGCTAGAGCGGAGCGATATCCGCCGCCGCAGTAGAGCACGAGCGGCGTGCTAAGTTCCGGTACGCGCTCCTCGATGTCGCGCTCGATGATGCCTTTGCCCAGATGAATCGCATTCGGCAAATGGTCTTTGGCGTACTCGCTCTCTTCCCGGACATCAATCAGCAGGAAGCGATCGCCGCGATCAAGTCTGGCTTTGACGTCGTCAAGGCTGGTCTCGCGGACCCGCTTCTTCGCGTCTTCAACAATCTGCAGGAAACGAGCGGAATGCTGGTGCGCCATGAGGATTCTGTCCCAGGGTTATTTTAGCTCAGTCCGTGTGGCGCGGGCGCCCTCGCCCGCGTCAGGGCCAGGCGTCACTCGAATGTTTCCATCTTTGAAGGCCGCGGGCGGGGCGCCCGCGCCACACAGTCCCACCCTCTTTCGCAACAAACGCGAAAGGAGGATGGGGGACCTGTCAGATCACTTCTTCTTGGGAATCTTTTCTGGCCTGGAGGTCAAAACTACTCGCCGGAACCGGCGGCAGCTTCGGAAGCCTGCTCGTCGGGATGAGGAGCATCGGGTGGAGAACTCAGGAATCTCTCCAGGTCGGCCTTGAGCTTTGCCCGGTCGTCCTCGTTCAGGTCGGCAAACTCGAAGGGCTGCAGGCAACCCTGGGTAGCCCACATGGGGAACAGTACCGCTGCTTTGCTGCGTATGGTGCTGCCGCCTACGTGAAACATCACTTCGGCTTTTATGCCCTCGTCCAGCGGGGCCTCGAGATGGAGCAGACCGCCCGTGGCGGAGAGTTGATGTAAGCGGGCCCGTACTTCCCGCCCGTTTTCCAGTCGGACCAAGGCCAGAATGGTTCCGGATAATTTGACCCGGGGGGCGCGCCGCGCTTCGCCTGCTTTTTTGGATGGGGACATGTCGTCATTCTTAATATGCCACTAGAAGCGGCGTCAGGGCAGATTACGAAAGAGAGCGGCCCTGCTGGAAAGATCTTCGCCTTACCTTCGCTTTTTTGAGAAAAAGCGGCTTCCGCCCGGGTTCGCGTCTCTCGGACGACCGGCAGCGCCACGCCGGTTCCGGCAAAACCTGGTCGAGTCTGACTCCACCGGACAGCCGCGGCCGGCTGTTCGCACCTGGTTTCATGGTAAGCATCGGGCGATTACCGGGGTTACTTTACCCGGGGCGGTTGCCGCCGTAAGCTGCGGCCTTATGGCATTCAACGCCCTGCTGATGTGCCGCGAAGAACATGCGCTGCGTATCCTTGGGAAGGGCCTGGACGAAGTAGCCATGGAGCAGGAAGTCTGCCTGTCGGCGCCCGAGGCCCTGGATCTGACCGTGCAGCGGCACTACTCGGCTCTGGTCATCGACTTCGACCTGCCGGGCGCGGCTACGGTGGCCCGTATGGCGCGACTGGCGCCGTCGCGCCGCCGCCCCGTCATCTTCGGCATGATCGGGGCGCTCACTGAAATCTCCGAGACCTTTCAGGCAGGTGCGAATTTCATCTTTTACAAGCCGCTCGGGGTGGAACAGATTGTCCGCTGCCTGCGTGCGGGCCGCGGCTTCATGCGGCCGGACCGCAGAAAATCGCAGCGCCAGAGCCTGGAATCGCTGGTCTATCTTCAGTTCGGTATCGCTGCTCTTCCCGCCATGGTGCTTGATCTGAACCAGAACGGCATGGCGCTGCAGGCGCCTGAACCCTTGCCCCCGGTGCAGCAGGTGCCTCTGCGCTTTGTTTTGCCCGGCACCAGTCACATGGTGGAGGGCATGGGCGAGGTGGTCTGGGCTGATGACGGCGGGCGCGCCGGCATGCTGTTTTCACGCCTCACGCCGGCTTCGCGAAAATATCTGAAACAGTGGTTTGTGAAACGCGATGCCAGG
>DATGYF010000576.1:0-4278 GCA_035298145.1 Terriglobales bacterium
TGGTCGCGGGCGACCGCGCCCGCGTCTTGCGGGTTTACTTTTTTCCAATGTCCATCGTCGAAAATGTTGCGGACGTACGCCGGCGAATCTCAACCGCCGCCCTCACTGCCGGACGAAACCCCGACGAAATAACGCTGATGGCGGTGAGCAAGACTTTCCCGGCAGACAGCATTCGCGAGGCGTACGCTGCCGGGCTTCGAATCTTCGGCGAGAACCGGGTGCAGGAGTTTGCTGGAAAAGCCGGGGCTCTGCGCGACTTGCAAGAGGCCGGGTGGCACATGATCGGTCACCTGCAAACCAACAAAGCCGCAGCCGCGGCCGAACTGTTCGACGCCGCGGACTCGCTCGATTCTGTCAGGCTGGCTGAAAAACTGAATGCGTCCGCCGGGAAACTGGGCAAGAAGCTGGAAGTACTGATCGAAATCAATGTGGGCGGCGAGACCGCAAAGAGCGGCCTGGCCCCAGACTCAAGCGATCTGGAAGATCTCCTCATGGCTGCTCCAGGGCTCGAGAACCTCGAATTTCGCGGGCTGATGACCATTCCTCCTTTTACCGACGACGCACAGGAAGCGCGGCCCTATTTTCGCCAGCTGCGCACTCTGCGTGACCATATGGCTGCACGGCGCCTGCCCGCGATTCGCATGGACGTTCTGTCGATGGGCATGTCGCACGATTTTGAAATTGCAATTGAAGAAGGTTCGACCTGCGTGCGTGTGGGCACAGCCATCTTCGGACAAAGGGAAAGGCATTAACCACGGAGGACACGGAGAAGCACGGAGGCCGGGTTTCCAGGCTTTCCTCGGTGTCCTCTGCGTCCTCCGTGGTAGATCGGTTTGCATGTTGTCAATCGAGACGATCCGGAGAATTGAGATACGCTCTGAAGCTGTCTTTGACGGCGCCACCGAACGACGGGAAATGCGCTAACCACGGAGGACACGGAGGCACGGAGGCTTGGTTTCCAGGCTTTCCTCGGTGTCCTCTGCGTCCTCCGTGGTAGATCGGTCTGCATGTTGTCAATCGAGAAGGGTCCGGAGGGCATTACTTTCGCGGTCAAGATCCATCCTCGTGCCCGGAAGAACGCCATCACCGGCGAACTTGGAGGCGCGCTGAAGCTATCTTTAACAGCCCCGCCGGTTGAAGGCAAAGCCAACGCTGCCTGTGTCGAATTCCTGGCAAATCTTTTGAAGGTGCCGCGATCCTCCGTTACGATAGCGTCCGGCCTGAGCAGCCGCAGAAAAGTGATTCGGATTGGGGGATTGTCGGCGGATGAATTGCATAAGCGATTGAGGAGCCATTTCTGACTTTTTCCGAACGATTGCACGAGATTCGCACCGGGTTTGAGCGTCCTTTCTGGGTCGCCAATATCAGCGAACTCTTTGAACGGCTCTCTTACTATGCCGCGTTCGCATCGCTGGCCCGCTATCTTCATGAGACTTTGAACTTCCGGGTAGAGCAAGCGAGCAGCCTCACCGGACTGTTTGGAGGGCTGGTCTGGTTTCTGGCGGTATTCGGCGGAACTGTCGCCGATCGCCTGGGATTTCGCCGCTCCTTGTCGTTGGCCTACCTGATCCTGAGTTGCTCCTACTTCCTGTTGGGATCGCTGGGAGCGCCCTGGTTGGCCCCGATTCGCAACGCGGTGCCCCTGGTCGTACTCGTGACATTTGTGTTGATGCTTCCCGCGCTCGGCGTCGCGCTGGTCAAACCTTGCGTGGTCGGCACCACGGCGAGGGCGTCCAAGGAAAACGTTCGCTCCATCGGCTATTCCATTTACTACACTCTGGTGAATATCGGCGGAGCGGCGGGGCCTTATGTCGCCTCCTGGGTACACCAGCACATGCGCGTGGAGAATGTGTTCCGGGTGGCGGCGCTGAGTGTGTTTGCCATGTTTTTCGCCGTGCTGCTGTGGTTCAAGGAGCCGCGCCGCTCGAGCGAAACGCAGACTGCAAGCCTGTCCCAGTCAGCAAGGAATTTCTGGACGGTCATTTCCAATCCACGGTTCATGCTGTTCCTGCTGATTTTTTCCGGCTACTGGGTCGTGTATTGGCAGGAGTTCATCATTCTGCCGCTCTACATTCATGACTACATTGATCCCAGGGCCAATACGGAATTGTTGCTCGTCGCCGGGCCGCTGACCGTCATTGCACTTCAGCTGCTGGTCAGTTTTCTCACGCAGAAGATACCCGCATTTCGCGCCATCACGCTGGGAACACTGATCTCCGGACTGGCCTGGCTCATTCTGATCGCGCACCCCACGGTCCCCATGGCGGTGCTTACTCTCATCACGGTCTCTCTCGGCGAGATAACCCAATCGCCTCGTTATTACGAATACATTTCCCGGCTTGCCCCGCCCGGCCAGCAGGGCACCTATATGGGCTTTGCTTTTTTGCCCATCGGAATTGGATCGATCATCGGTGGCTGGTTTGGTGGAATACTGATTCATCACTTTGGCGAAGTGACTCACCAACCCGGTCGCATATGGTGGGCGGTGACGGCCGTGGGTGTGGCCACCGCTGCGTTCTTGTGGATTTACGACACGACGCTGAAGCCCGCAAATTCTTGAACTGCAAAGCAGACGGAGGGCGCAGAGACCAGATTGCTTACGATCTTCTCAGTGTCCTCTGTGTCCTCCGTGGTGAACCCGGATTCGCTCAAATCGCTTCGGTTGTTTAGAATAGTTATTTGCCCATGGATCTTCCCGCCATACAGGCCGCGCTGCGCGAGCGAAACATTGACGCCTGGCTGTTCTACGATCACCATCATCGCGACCCCATCGCTTACCGGGTGCTGGGATTGCCCGCAGGTCAAATGGTCACCCGACGCTGGTTCTACCTGGTTCCAGGCAGCGGCGATCCGGTGAAACTGGTCCACAAAATTGAGCCCGGCCATCTCGACTCGCTGCCCGGGAGCAAACGCCAGTATTCGGGCTGGCAGGAATTGTTTCATCAGATAAAACTTTTACTGGCCAATTATCGCGATATCGCAATGCAGTATTCGCCTAACAATCTGGTATTCACCATTTCGCTGGTGGATGCGGGAACAGTCGATCTGATCCGTGGATTGGGCAAGAACGTAGTCAGCTCCTGCGACCTGGTGGCGCAGTTTGAAGCGACTCTCACCGAAGAGCAGATCAAGTCTCACTTCGCCGCGCGCGATGCGATTGACGCCATCACGGCGTCGGCTTTCCAGGAGATCGGGCGGCGGGTGCGCAACGGCGGGACCCACGAATACCAGATCCAGCAGTGGTTTCTGGAGGCCTTCGGGCGAGAGAATCTGGTGGCTGACGATCCGCCGCTGGTGGCGGTCAACGCCAATAGCGGCGATCCGCACTATGCCCTCCTTCCGGAAACTTCAAAACCCATTCGCGAAGGTGATTTTGTCCTGCTCGACGTCTGGGCCAAGAAGAACACGCCCGGGGCCGTATACTACGACATTACGTGGACGGGCTTTGTAGGCAAGTCTCCATCTGATCGCATGCGGGAAATATTCAGCATCGTTCGCCAGGCGCGTGATGTGGGGGTGAAGACGGTGATCGAAGGCGTGAGCAAGGGCCAGGCCCTTGCCGGATGGGAAGTTGATCACGCGGTGCGGGACTACATCCGGAACGCGGGCTTCGAGCAGTACTTCATCCATCGAACTGGACACTCGATCGGCACCGAGGTCCACGCCAACGGCGCTAACATGGATGACCTCGAAATTCATGACGAGCGCCGCATTCTGCCCAACTCATGCTTTTCGATCGAGCCCGGCATCTATTTGCCGGAATTCGGGGTGCGCAGCGAAGTGAACATGCTGATCAGGCCCGGCGCAGCGCAAGTAACGGGTAAAATCCAAAGTGAACTCGTAATCATCTGAATGGCAAATCCAGCTAAGACCACTCCCAGAGAAGCGCAGAAGGCAACCGCAGCCGGCTCTCCTCAAATGTCAGTCATCGCTCCAGCTGTCGCCTGGTTTATTCCCGGAGCGGGTCACCTGATCCAGAAGAGATGGGTGCGCGGGATCCTGATCATGGCCTCGATCACCACCATGTTCGTGCTCGGCCTGCTGATGCAGGGCCGCGTGTACCATCCCAATGGCGGCGATATTCTGGACATGCTCGGGTTCGTAGGCGACGTGGGCGCGGGCGGCCTCTACATTGTGACCCGCATGCAAGGCTGGGGGCACGGCGCCATTGCTCACGCCACCGCGGACTATGGCACCAAGTTTCTGATCGTCGCCGGATTGCTGAATTTCATCTGCGCCGCCGACGCCTATCACATCGCGATCGGAAAAAAGCCGTGA
>DATGYF010000577.1:0-11705 GCA_035298145.1 Terriglobales bacterium
CCGTGCCCGGATATCGGGATGGCGGCTGAGATAGGCCATGGTGCCTTCAACCTCCGGTCCCCAGACAAAGCGCAGCGTGCGTTTGGGACGGGGCAGGGCTCCGCTGCCAATCAGCCGTGCCAGCACACGGGCCGATTCCAGGATGGTCACGCAGCCGCTTCCGTTGTCGTTGGCTCCCGGCCGCTCGTGATCCAGATGACAGCTGTAAACTATTTCCCCTGCGCCGGGATCGCTCCCGGGAATGACTCCGCTCACTACCGTCCAGTGTCCGGGCCCGACTTCGGCTTTCACTCTGGCATGCAGAAAAATCTGCTCTCCGGCGTGCAGTCGCGTCCGCAATGACTCAGCGGTGTCGCGGGAAATCATGAAAGCAAATCCCGCCGGCTGGCGCGCATCCAGATGGCCCCAACGCACCACGGTGCGATCCAGGCCTGACCACGCGGTGCTCTGGTTCGGCATGTCGCTCACCATGCCGGCGGCACCGTATTTGGCCACGGCCAGAGCCTGCACCCGGGCGAGAACGCCATCGGCCAGGACAATCTTTCCGCGCACATCCCTGCTGCCGTAGTCAGACTCATGGGAGCCATCGCCCACATCCACCAACGCGGCTTCCACATCGGCGCTGTGGCTGTAGTCAGCCAGCCGGATCGGGTCGGTCGTCCAATCTCCTAAAAGCAGATGTTGCGGCCGGACCTCCCAAAGCTGTCCGGCTTCGACGGTCCAGCCCAGGTAAGAACGCATCAGCCCGTACGGAGTTTTCCCGTCGATAGGGAACTGCTCGCTCTGGACTTCCGCCAGTCCGTACTCGCGCGCCCTTTGCAGAACGAACTGGGTGGCCTGATCAAATTCCGCGGTAGCGGGCACGCGATGCAAACGCGTCAGGTAGCGAAGATTTTCGTAGGGTATGGCGCCGCTGGCCTCATCGCGCAGTTTGATCCATTGCTGTGACGAAAGAAATGGCTGCTGGGCTAAGGCAAAAGTTGCGGCGGAGAGGAGTAGAACAGCAGAGAGAATTGTGCGAAGCATGGAAGGGAGAGCATACATTTTGCCCGTCCCTCGGTGCAACGCAAGCCGTTCGTAGCGCCGGCGTCCCGCCGGCTGTCGGGAGGGCATCCTGCCCTCCCAGCGGCGAACTTAAACATCCTCCAGCGACTACGCGCTAAGCGCGGTCA
The DNA here is from genome assembly GCA_035298145.1 of Terriglobales bacterium. GTDB lineage: Bacteria > Acidobacteriota > Terriglobia > Terriglobales > Acidobacteriaceae > JAIQFF01. The sequence goes on from DATGYF010000577.1 coordinate 1,173, forward strand.
TCCTCGAACCGTCAAACCTGACCCGATCCGACCGCCTGGCCTGGGGCGAGCAATGCCAGTCGTACACTCGATTCGCGATGCTCAACACACTTTCAAAGCCGGCATTCTGGGATAGAATCGCGCTGGCGATTTCACGAATGAACTGGTTTCGACGGTTGAGACCGTCTATCTGCCTTACAACCCTGGGATCCTCAATATTACGGATCAGAGGCATGGCGCTTACCTCCTAATTTTCACTACACAAATAGATGATCGGTCCAACGTAGGAGAGGCGCAATCCGGTAAATCGGGGATTACTTTAGTACTAGAAGAGAACAGGCAACTGGGCACGTCCGCTACTGGCCGGTTGCGGTCTGCGACCGCGATTCAACCCTCACCGACGGCAGGTTCGCGGAACTCCATCCTCCGCCCAGGGCCTTGATCAGGGAAACGCTGGCGGTCATGCGCCGCCGCAGAATATCAACCGCGGCGCGCTGGTCAGCCAGAGCCGTGCTTTGCGCAGTGGTCACTTCCAGATAGCTGACCACGCCGCCTTTGTAGCGATTGGTGGAAAGCTGGAGCGAGTGCTCGGCCGCGGTCACAGCGGCCTGCTGGGCCTGGGCCTCATCATTGAGAATGCGCAGGACCGCCAGACTGTCTTCCACTTCCTGAAAGGCGGTGAGCACGGTCTGGCGATAATTTGCCACGGACTCATCGTAGGCTGCCCGGGCTTGTTCGGAGACGGCGCGGCGCCGGCCCCCGTCGAAGGCTGTCACAGCCGCGGATGCTCCCGCGGTCAGGAATCCGCTTGGCCCCTGAATCAAAGTTGTGATTGCGGTGCTTTCAAATCCGCCTGAACCGGTCAGAGTAAAAATCGGAAAGTAAGCCGCCCGGGCGACGCCCACCTGGGCATTGGCGGCGGCCACGCGACGTTCCGCGGCCGCGATATCCGGCCGGCGCTCCAGCAGGTCTGACGGAAGTCCCGGCGGGATATCAGGCGGCGGAGAATTCCAGGCCGCCTGGGGAACAGCGAATGTAGAAGCGGGCTGTCCGATCAGGGTCGCAATCGCATGTTCGTTCTGGGCTCGCTGAATCAGCACATCGATGGCCTGGGTCCGGGTATTTTCCAGCTGGGTCTGGGCCTGCGCCACATCGACCGCAGAGGCCACTCCACCCGTGTACCGGCTCTTTGTAAGTTCGAGCGCCCTTTCAAAAGAGGTCACATTCGATTGCAGCAATTGCTCTTCCGCGTCCAGCGTCCGCATCTGGAAGTAATCGAGGGCGAGTTCGGCATGCAGGATCAGCCGCACCGATTCCAGATCGGCCGCGCTGGCCTGTGCGTTGGAACGCGCGGCTTCCACCGTGTGCCGCACCCGTCCAAATACGTCTGCCTCGTACGAAACATCCACCGGGATTACAAAGTCCGTCACATTGGTTTGAGCGGTCGTGGAAACCAGGGGACGGTGCTCCGAGAGATGCTCGCGCGCCGCCGATGCGCCCGCCGTTACCGTGGGATAGTAAGCCGCCCGGTTGAAGCGCACCAGCGCCCGCGCTTGCCGGAACTGCGCTTCCGCCGCCTTCAGGTTCTCATTAGAAACATTGATTTGTTCTTCCAACGCGTTCAGCTGCGGATCCTGGAAAATCTCCCACCACTTGCCGCGAGCCACCTGATCGCTGGGTTGAGCAGTCTTCCAGGGTGGCGGCGTCTCTTTGTAAGTTGGAGGCGCCGGCGCTGGAGGTCTGGTATAGCGCGGGCCAACCGCGCAGCCGCTGAGCAGAAACATCAGAACTAGAAGACCGACTACCGGCGTCGGGCGTCGGACCTCAGGCGTTAGACCTCGGCCGTCAGACCTCGGACGACGGCTGAAATGCCCGACGTCCGACGTCTGACGTCCGATGTCCGACGTCCGATGTCCGACGTCCGCCTTCACTGTGCCCCCTGCGCGATCCGGACCGTCTCACCTTCCACCACCGAATCCGGCGGATTGACGATTACGTTTTCATCTCCATTCAAGCCCGCAACCACTTCGACCTCGTTGCCGAAATCATGGCCCAGGGTGATCGCCTTCAGCGCCACCTTCTGGCCCTGGCCGACGGTCGCTACTCGAAGCCCCTCGGAGCGAAACAGCAGCGCATTGACCGGCAGAATCAGAGAGGACGTCGCGGTGGGCAGCTTGAGATGCACTTCCGCGTAAGAGCCGGTGAAAAGCTGTCCGGTTGGATTGTCCACGGCGATCTCGACCAGCAATGTGCGCGATGCCGGGTCGATGGCATTCGCGGTGCGCACCAGTTTGCCAGCGAAGCGGCGTCCGGGGAACTCCGCCAGGGTCAGGTCGGCGGTGAGCCCCGGCTTGGCCGCCTGAGAATAGGCCTGGGGCACGCTGATATACACCCGGAGCTTGTCCGGTTGCGCGATGTGAAACAGTTCGTTCCCATTGCCTCCGCTGCTGCCCGAGTTGATCAAGGCGCCGATATCAGTGTTGCGCGCCGTGATTACACCGGAGAAAGGAGCGTAGATCTTTTGAAACGATTGCAGCTCTTCCAGGCGCTTCACGTTGGCCTGGGAGGACTGCAATGCAGCCTGCTTGGCCTCGAAGTCTCCAGAGGCGTTGTCAGATTCCTGCTTCGAAACTGAATCAGTCTTTAACAATCCTTCATAGCGGTCGGCCGTGATCTTTGAAAGATTGAGATTGGCCTGGGCCGTGGCCAGGTCGGCGCGGGCTTGCCGCAGCTGCTGGTTCACTTCCGGAGTGTCAATTTCCGCCAGTAGCTGGCCCTGCTTTACATGACTCCCAATGTCCACATACCAGCGCTTCAGGTAACCGCTGGTGCGGGCGTAGATGGGAGCGTCGGCAAAGGCCTGCACGTTGGCGGGAAGAATAATTTCCTGCGCGGGGGACGAATGCTTGGCCTGCACCACGGCCACCGTCGGCACCGCCATCTCCGCGGTCTCGCGGCGCAGGGCCGTCCGCGCCTGGATGCGGGGAAGAATGCCGGCGATCACCAGCAGCACCGCCGTGGCCACCGCAAGCACCAGAATCCACCAATGTGAGCGTCTTTCTTTCGTCGTGCCCTCTGACCCGTTTCCGGCGCCCACGCCGGTCCCCCTATAAATGCCGCTGTCGTTTTCAACTTTCATTTGCAACCATTCGCGCACCCAGGATATGAAAATACTGATGATCTCAACTAAACGCCGGGTTCAACATTCATCTCCGCCTTCGCCCGGCTGCGCCGTCCGTGCAGCAGGCTGAAGAACACGGGAACAAAGAACAGAGTGGCGGCCGTGGCAAAAATCAGGCCGCCGATTACCGCCCGGCCGAGCGGCGCATTCTGCTCTCCGCCTTCGCCTAAACCAATGGCCATGGGCACCATGCCGATGATCATGGCCAGGGCGGTCATCAGGACCGGGCGGAAGCGGGTGAATCCCGCCGCCAGCGCGGCTGTCACCGCGTCCTTGCCTTCTTCCATCTGTTCCTTGGCAAAACTGACAACCAGAATGCTGTTGGCGGTGGCCACGCCCATACACATGATAGATCCGATCAACGCCGGCACGCTGATGCTGGTGCCGGTAATGAACAGCAACCACACGATTCCCGCCAGAGCTGCGGGCAGCGCCGAGATGATGATGAACGGGTCCAGCCAGGATTGAAAGTTCACCACGATCAGCAGGTACACCAGCAGGATGGCGAATGCCAGGCCGGAAAACAGGCCCGAGTAAGAGGACTGCATGGTCAGCACCTGGCCGCGCACTACCATCTCGGAACCGCGCGGCAACTGCTTGCGGCTGTCGTCGATGATCTTCTTGATGTCGTCGGCCACTCCGCCCAGGTCACGCCGCTGCACCGATCCGTAAATATCAATCACGGGTTGTATGTCGTAATGCGAGACCAGGGCCATTCCCGTGTCCCGCTGGATGGACGCCAGCGAGCCCAGAATCGCCCGAGTCGCCCCGCTGGACCCGGTAATCGGAATGTTTTCCAGCCCCTGCAGAGAGTCCAGCCGGTATTGCGGAGTCTGAGTGGCGATGGAGTAGCTCACTCCATTCTTGGGATTGAGCCAGTAGGTCGGCGAAGTCTGAAAACTTCCGCTCAGCGAAATCAGCAGGTTGGTGGCAACGTCGCGCTGGGTGAACCCGGCCAGTTGCGCCTTGGTACGGTCCACATTAATACGCAGGTGCGGTTCATCGAAGGGCTGCTGGATGCGCAGGTCGGCCGTGCCCGGGACCATCTGGATCCGGCGCAGCAGTTGGTTGGCAAAGCGCCGGTTGTCCTCCAGGTTGTATCCGGTCACCTGGATGTCGATGGGGGAAGGCAGGCCAAAATTCAGAATCTGGCTCACGATATCTGCGGGAAGAAATGAAAAATCGACGCCGGCAAATCGTTGCCCCAGTTTCAGTCGCAAATCGTGGACATATTGTTCGGTCGGCTGGTGGCCGGGAGTCAGTGTGACCAGAATGTCGGCATCCGCCGGTCCGGTCGGGGCCGAACTGCTATACGAGAGATTGATGCTGCTATAAGGCAATCCGATGTTGTCGATGATGCTCGAAATCTCGCTGGGCGGAATCTCTTCGCGTATGAAGCTTTCGATCCGGTCACAAAGGCCCGCGGTTTCCTCAATGCGCGTGCCGGCCCGCGCCCGCAGATGCAGTTTGAATTGTCCGGCGTCCACTCGGGGAAAGAAATCCCGTCCCAGCCATGGCACGAGGAGCACGCACGAGCCCACGCATGCCGCGGCAAAGCCCCACAGGAATGCGCTCCGGTTATGCAGGCTGCTCTCCAGCATCTGGTGGTAGCGGTCGCGGAACCTTTCGAACCCCAGTTCAAACGCCACCTGTAGCCGGATCAGCGGATTGCGGCTGGTGGTGTTCAGGTGTCCAGACTCCTGTTCATGGCCTTTGAGCAGGTACTTGGCCATGGTCGGGACCAGCGTCCGCGAGAGCAGGTAGGATGCGAGCATCGCGAATACCACGGCCTCCGCCAGCGGCACGAACAGGTAGCGCGCCACGCCGGTGAGAAAGAACATGGGTGCAAACACGATGCAGATGGCCAGCGTGGAAACAAAGGCGGGGACCGCGATCTGTTGCGCGCCATCCAGGATCGCCTTCTGAATCTCCTTGCCTTGCGCCACATTCCGGTTGATGTTCTCAATTTCCACGGTGGCGTCGTCCACCAGAATGCCCACCGCGAGCGCCAGTCCTCCCAGGGTCATGATATTGATGGTCTCGCCCAGCGCGCTCATGACAATGATGGAAGTAAGAATCGACAGCGGGATGGAAACTGCGATGATCACCGTGCTGCGCCAGCTGCCCAGGAAAATCAGAATCATCAGGCCGGTCAGGCAAGCGGCAATCAGGCCTTCCCGCAAGACGCCGTTGATGGAGGCGCGCACGAAAACCGACTGGTCCGCCAGGGGCTTTATCTCGAGTTCGGGAGGAAGCTGCGCCTGGATTCGTGGCAGCAGGCGCTTGATTCCGGAAATGATGTCCAGGGTCGAAGCGTTACCGGTTTTCTGGATGGTCAGCAGCGATGCTCTCTTGCCATCTACCCGCACAATGTTGGTTTGCGGCGGGAATCCGTCGCGCACGTAGGCCACGTCCCGGATGTAAATGGTCGTGTTGCCTACTCGTTTGATGGGAAGGTCATTCAGTTCGGCCACCGTCTGCGGGCTGCCGTTCAGATCAACGTCATATTCGAACTGTCCGATTTTGGAGGTACCGGAAGGCAGAATCAGGTTCTGGGCGCTGATAGCGTTGACCACATCGCTCGGCGACAGGCCTTTCGACTGCAATGCGTTGGTATCCAGATCCACTTGGATCTGTCGCAGCTTGCCGCCGTATGGGTAAGGAATGGCTGCACCCGAAACCGTGACCAGCCGGGTGCGGATAAAATTCACGCCGTAGTCGAAGAGCTGCTGCTCGGAAAGTTTTTGTCCTGACAAGGCCAGCTGCAGAATGGGCACCGTGGAAGCGTTGTAGGTAATGATCAGCGGCGGCGTTGTGCCCGGCGGCAGCTGCCGCAACTGGGTCTGACAAATCGCGGTGATCTGCGCAATCGCCTTCTCGATATTGGCGTGCGGCTGGAAGAACACCTTCACCACCGCAATGCCGTTCAGGGATTGCGATTCGCTGTGCTCGACGTCGTCCACCGTAGTGGTCAGCACCCGCTCGTTCAGGGTCACGATCCGGCTGGAGAGGTCCTGTGCGTTCAAGCCGGCGTAGTTCCACAGAATGCTCACTACCGGAATGTCAATGTTCGGAAAAATATCGGTAGGCGTGCGGAAGATAACAATCGGACCCAAGATCAGCAGAAGCAGAGCGACAACCACGAAGGTGTAAGGCCGGCGCAGCGCCAGCGCAACAATCCACATGAAGGCCTCTTGAGGTTTACTACCGGTGTAACCCTATATCGATGTGGGAAGCCGCGCTTTGGTCGGTAAATTTTGTATTGATCGGGAAATGAAAAAGGCCGGCACAAGGCCGGCCTGAAGGGATTTACAAAACTTTACTGATTGGGGTCCGGCTGGCTGGAGTCGGATGTGTCATCCGGACGACTTAAACGCGGCCGGTTCGGGTCTGACTGATTGGGGTCGGAGCGATTGGGATCCAGCCGGTGGCGTCCTTCATTCGGCCCCCGGTTGCTGGCTATGACCGTGACGGGAGCCTGCAGGGTAAAGTTCAGGACGGTCTCGGACGGCAGCTTGATTTGCTGACCTTTGGTGGCCGCCTGCACGCCGCCACCGAGTCCGCCGCCGGCGGCCGCGCCGATCGCGGCCCCTTTGCCGCCGCCTGCGATGGCGCCGATGATGGCTCCAATGCCGGCTCCGGCGCCGACCTTGGCGGCCGTGTTCTTGCCTCGCGATGAACCTTGCCGCCGGTATTGATCGGTCTGCAGGCTGTAATACTTGCCTCCCGACGAAATACGGTCCAATTGCAACGCTACCACCGACTGGCCGGCAAATTTGCCCGCGCTCTTGACCTCTACGAGATGACCTTCAACGTCATAACCGGCTGGGATGACCACGTCACCATCAACCGCCAGCGGAGTATCCAGCGTGGCATGGAAGGTCTGGCCCTGCTGACTGGTTTCGGAGTCGATGGTATCGACCAGCCGTACCGCCAGCGTTGTGCCTGAAGGAATGGTAACTTTCTTCGGCGGCGGCGGAGGCGGCGGGGTAGATGGCACCGCAGCCACCGGCGCCGGAGGCGTCATGGCAGCAACTGGAGCAGCCGAGCTCGTGTCGCTGGACGAAGAGGGCAGGCTGCGCTGGCGCGGTTCATGCCTTCGAGACTTGGGCGCCGGGGCCGGCGAAGGCTTGGCCTCCTCGACCGGCGGGGCAGCGTCGGCGGTTTGCGCCGGAGGCGGAGGGGCCACCTGCAAATTATTGATGATCTGCTTAACCCCGGGCTCGGAAGAAGCGTACCGGGCGGCCGCGTCGCGCTGCGCGTCATTGTCCACCATGCCCGTCAGGGTCACGGTCCCGGCTTCTGCTTTCACGCCTAACTGCTTGCCCTGCAAACCCGAGTCTGAAGCCAGTTTAGTCTGGATGTCGCTGGCAAGTTGGGCGTCATTCGGGGCCTTGGTGCAGCCCACGCCTACGGTCAGAATCGCGACCAGCATGATCGCGGTGACGTAGAGGGAAAGTTTTGCCGTCATAGGAATGCTCCTGGTTGAGCTAACCGAGTATAACTAGTTTAGATGCAGAAAATGCGCTGGTCTCGGGCAAAATTCTACCCTTAGCTGCCGCCGACACCAAACTGTAACTGGGTGGTCTGGAACCACTTAGACCCGGCACTCGGCGCCTGATTGGAGCAGGATGCGGTTTTGCCGCACTCGGCTCAGTGCTGGCGGAGGAACTTGTAATCGAGAATGGATGCGGCCAGGCCGACCGTCTCCCCATCACGGACGTCTTTGCGCCGGATGATCCGGCCCTGGCACAAAACGGTGCTGTTCTTCTGGCCGGAAATCTCTTCCGGCATTTCGAACACCATTTCCACCAGAGTGTTATCCGGCAATTGCTGAGGCCCAAGCAGCAGTACGCCCGACTGGCTGAGGTTTTCAACCGTTCCCTCGTGCCATGTTCCCAGGCCCTTGGGGCGGTAGCGGACCGGGGTCTGCAGCGCCAGCCGCCGGGCGCGCGGAACCCAGGTCGGCTTCCTGGTGTTCTTGCCGCGCTGGGTCTCGGTGGTTGCTTCCGGCGCGCTAGCCACGCGCTTGATGCGCTTCATCGTCTTCCAGTCGTACTTGTACTCTGCCGCGCAAAGCAGACACACCTGGTAGTACTGACCGTCGGCAGCCCGCCGAGGCCAGGAAAATTCATGGGAGCAGCGGCCAAGCATGAGGACATCCATTAACTTCTGTGGCATGGTCGTTTCTTCCGGAGAGGATCGCCGGGACGACCTATCATCCAACAGGGGTTGCCACTTGGGCTAGGTTACTTTCGTCTAATAAAACAGGGTCCCGCAACTGACTGGAAATACTGGCAGTTCTGTGATTGGAGAGCAGACGGATCCGGCCAGAAGGAGCACATTACCCACCGCCTCCGAAATTGATGAGTGCAATCAGAAGTACACTCAAGATCGCGAGGACGACGATGCGTGCGTGTATCATCGCGGCGTGGATTCTCTGTCTGGATTTGTTCTGGCCGGCGGCCAGAGCTCCCGCATGGGCCGGGACAAGGCGTTCATGCAGTTAGGGGGGCGCACCCTGCTGGCGCATGCCCTGCAATCGGCCATGGCCGCGACCGGAAGCGCACAGATTGTCGGCAGCGCCGAAAAATTCGCCGCCTTTGGTTCTGCAGTCGAAGACATTTATCCGGGACAGGGACCCCTGGCAGGAATTCATGCGGCATTAGCCGGCACGCGCACTGAGCTGAATCTGATCATGGCAGTCGATATGCCATTTCTGGAAACGGAGTTGTTAAACTATCTGGTCGTTCAGGCGCGCCGCACCTCCGCGATTCTAGTGGTGCCGGAGGCAGGTGGACGTCTGCAGCCACTCTGTGCGGTTTACCGCCGGGCTTTTGCGGAAGTTGCGGAACGCTCTCTGCGCGCCGGAGAGAACAAGATCGACCGGTTGTTCTGCGAAGTGGAGACCAGGGTAATCGAGCATGAAGAGCTGGAACGGAATGGCTTCACCGAGAAGATGTTTCGTAACCTGAACACCGAACAGGACTGGCAGGAAGCGAAGCTGCAGCTGTCAGCCCGGTGACCCGAAGCGTTTATTATTAAGCACACGAACTCCAACTGACAACTGACAACTGAAGACTGACGACTGGTCCATGGCTACCAACAGCAAAGCTGGGCCCTATATCGAGTTCAAGGATGTCTCCAAGGCCTTTGGTGACAATCACGTGCTCGACCACGTCAGCTTCACCGTGATGGATGGCGAAACGGTCTGCATTCTGGGCCGCAGCGGCGTGGGCAAATCGGTCTCGTTGATGAACATCATGGGATTTCTCAAGCCCGACTCAGGCCGGGTGATTGTGGCCCACGAGGACATCACTGACTACGGGCCGGAAGACCTGGAACGCATCCGCAAGAAGGTCACCATCGTCTTCCAGAACGGGGCGTTGTTTGATTCGCTCACGGTGGGCGAGAACGTGGCCTTTCCCCTGCGCGAGCGGCGCCAGCTTTCGGAAGAGCAGATCTACCAGATCGTGGACGGCCTGCTGGACATGGTGGGAGTCAAAGAGATGCGCGACCAGTTGCCCTCGGACCTATCCACCGGGATGAAGCGCTCGGTGGCAATCGCCCGCGCCCTGGCCGCCCAGCCGGAATGCGTCCTCTATGACGAACCCACAACCATGGTCGATCCCCTGATGGCGCAACTGCTCGGGGACCTGATCAAGCGCCTGAAAATTCAGTTGCACCTGACCAGCGTGGTGGTGACTCACGATATGCGCCTGGCCAAAAAACTTGCCGACCGGGTGGTATTTCTCCACGAAGCCAGGGCGATCTTCTTCGGGACTTATGACGAGATGGAGAAATGCGACGAGCCGATCGTGCAGGAGTTCCTGAAGCTGGATGCGCCGGGCATAGAGGCGTCGATTGAAGTGACGTGAGCGTGTGGGGCGGGCGCCCTCGCCCGCCGCCTTTGAATTCGATCTTTGATTGTCGCGCCTGGTGTCGTCGGCGCCGAATGAACCAGTCGGCTAAAACCCCTCGCCCACCAGCCTCTCCACGGTGAGCCCGGAGTTCGCAGATTCTCCCTTAATCATCTTTTCCACGTACTTTGCCACCATGTCCACTTCAAGGTTTACCGGGTCGCGGGGTTTAAGCGATTTCAGGTTGGTCATCGTCACCGTATGCGGAATAATCGCCATCGTTACTTTCGCGCCTTCGACTTTGGCCACGGTCAGGCTGATGCCTTCGATGCATAACGAACCCTTGAAGATCACATAGCGCGATAGGTCCGAAGGTATTTCAATCCGCAGCCAGTAATCGTTCGCTCCCTGGACTCGATCCAGTGCGAGAAACTCGCCGGTGCCGTCCACATGGCCCTGAACGATGTGGCCGCCGAAGCGCCCATCGGCACGCATGGGCAACTCCAGATTCAC
>DATGYF010000578.1:0-7591 GCA_035298145.1 Terriglobales bacterium
CTCGGTCGAATCGAACAGGGTGGCCCCACTCAAGCCCGGTTCTGGCTTGAGTGGGATGTTCACCTCACCAGTCGAGCGCGGGCCGTACGGGAGATGCCACAGCTCCGGCACGACTCTGCCATGCTGTACAGACCACGTTCGTACTTCAGATCGATATGCTGCACGAGCGGTCCTATCAGGCCAGAATGAATGAGCCGGCAGCTCGTCCTTTTACTAAATGAACCGAGCGGGAGCACGAGGGTGCCCCCGTCCAAGCTACGCTTGGGCGGGATTGTTTCGGCATCGGGACTTCAGCGTCTAGATCTGTGAACCACCCAACGGACTCAAATACAAATTCGATATATTGCTCACAATCTCGGCATCCGCATACTGCGGCCGGTGTGCGAGCTCCTTCCACGCCGGATCATTCACAAACACGTTCCACTTGGTATTCAGGTCCGCCACATCGGCAAAGGTCAGCATATAAGTCAGGCTCGGCATCCTGGACCCGATCAACGTGTCTCCGAAGAACACGGGAGTCAAACCCGTCCGGGTAAAGATCCCGATCTCAGCCTCATTGAACATCTGCACTTTGCGGACATGCCCGGCATAGCTTGCGCTCTCGTAAGTCCGCAGCTGAAATATCCTTTTCTCGCCCTTCGGCGCGACAAGTTTTGGCCATCCGGCAAACGCTGACAGCAGCCAACTCTCCACCCGGGCAAACGCCGGCGCCGACGCCGGAGCTTCCCAGAACGCAGCCGACGCTTTCATGAACTCCCCATCGTCTGTCAGCCGCAAGTCCGCCGTTACCAGCGCATCCACCGAGGATGCCGGAATCAACAAATAGTAAGTCGGAGTCTCAGGACCGATATCCAGCCTGAACGCCCCCACGGGAGCCATCCCCATCCGATTCAGCGCCGGAATCAGAGCATGCTCAAAATAGTTTTGGGCCAAGGCCAACTGGGACCCGGTTTGCAGAGCATACTTCCGCAACTGATAGAACTCCCGAGACGATGACGCCATCGCCACCCCGTCCGCACCGGTCAACACAACTCCTGCCATCGCAATGGTCGATCGAACAAAATCCCGCCTCTCCACAGATCCTCCCACTACAACGCCCGAGGGTGTCCCGTCCAAGCTCCGCTTGGGCGGGTCTTTTATTTCCCGAATTCTATTGGTCGAGATAATACTGCACCGACGTCACTACCCGAACGGTCTTCATGACACTGCTGTCGCCACCGAAATTCCCACCGCCTTCCCCGCCATCGCCGCCCGGGTCGGCTGCCAGTATAGAGAAGACGCCCTGATTCGCCTGTCGAATGGATCCCACCTTGCTGCCGGAATCCGCTGCAAAGCGATCCGCCGCGGCGCGCGCGTTCCGGGTCGCTTCGGTGATCATATCCGGCTTGATGGAATTCAATCCGGTAAATTGGTAGGCCAATCCCTGGCCGGGATTGGTGCTCAACACGATCCCCTTCTGTAAGAGCAGCATGGTTTTCTGCGCCGCTGCCACAACCTGGTCCACGCGCGAAGTGCGCACCGTGATCTGCTGTTCGACAATGTAGCGGCGAGCGGCCCGGGTCGCGCCTCCATATTCGTTCGCCTGCGTATCCACTACTCGGATGACGCCTAATTCAATTTCGGACGCCTGAATTCCCTGGCCCGTAAGAAACTCCAGAATCGATTTCTTATCGGACTCTGCCTTCGCATACACCAGAGACAGATCATCTCCCGCCTCCTTATAAGTGAGCGGCCAGACCGCAAGGTCAGACTTAACCTTGCGCTCCACCAGACCTTTGACAGTCACATAGCGGTCGCTCAATCGAGTCGCTTTGATCTGCGCTCCCAGCACCCACCCACCAACAATCAATCCAATCGCGAGCAAAACCCCAAGGACTACGGACCCGCCGCGACTGGCTACGTTTTCGTCATCCATAAACACCTCGCCGCTTCCGCTGTTGTAATTCTCTCAAACCTGCTCTTTCACGCTTGCAATTCTGTGACCAACAAAAATCCAGCCCAGGCAAAATTTCGACGGATCTCCCTCGAGAGAGTGGGGGGCTAATAAAGTATCGACGGAAGATAAGCCCCGGCGGGCTCCTTGTAGAAGCCAAGAGTCATAAGAGTCAGCGGCTGCACGACACGAAGCCCATTCTCCAGACACCATCGAAACAACCCCGCATTCCGCGTCGGGACAAGAATCCCGGGCCCCAGAAACGCATCCGCGTTCGCGATCAGTGCCTGGACATCAGAATTCGACTCGCCGACAGTGTGTCCGAAAAAGCCAATCAGTGTGGCATACGCCACGATTCGGCCTTCCCGCTCGGCTACAACCGCTGTCCGTTCCTGGATCGCCTCGCGCAGCTCGCCGCCGCGGTCGTGGCCATGCAAACTCCGGCAAAGCCGGTTGCACTCCTCCAGATCCGCCATGCGCGCGGGACGGACGTTGTAGCCCGGAATCGGGCTCTTGATCGCGGGCCCCTGCATCGCGGATATCGGCTCACGCGTGTCAAACCCGAGCTTGGTATAGAGAGATAGCGACCGGTTGTGAAATGCCGCCTGCAGCAGGCGGGTGCCCTGGCAACCCCGTTCCGCGGAGCGCTCCAGCACCGCTTTCATAAGTGCGCGCCCGACGCCCTTATTTTGAACCTCGGGATCGATGGTGATCGGCCCGACGCCCGCAATCGCGGAGCGCTCGTCAAGACAGTTGCTTCCCAATATCTGCCCGCCCGATTCGGCAACCACGCAATAGAAACCGGGATGTGTGAACATCATCAACAGGAGACCCGCCGCCACCTCGATCGACGGAAAGTCCGGCGGGAATGCGTGGTCGGTCGAAATCTTCGTAAAAGCGTCATAGCAGATCCGCCCGCAGACCAGGGCATCCTCCGCCCTGGCTTTGCGGACTGCTACAGGTGAAGTGTCAAATGCGGGCTGGCACAACGTTGCTACACTCCCCGATTCAGTTTGGATGAGGGAGTGTATCGCAGGTGAGGCCATGTTTCCAGGTGAGGAATCAAATCCCGGATCAAATCTCGAGAGCGGGCTCCCCGCTCCGCTGAGGCGGGTGTCTTCTGCAGTCATCTCTCAAGGATGTCATCCCGGGAGAAGTCGAGGAACCGGCTTCCTTCCCCCCGCAAACAAAAGACTGCGGCGGGCGATCAAATGCCTCACTTCTGCCCTCCTGCGCGGAATCTCGCCGAGTCCGGCCAGGTTTCTCGCCATCTGCCATATCGGCGAGACAGGTGTACAATGGCTGCCGTTTTGGCAGTCAGAACGGAAATTCTTTCTTCAGGGAGAGAACCCTTATGAAGCCAACGCTGACGAAACCTGTGCTTGCGTTGTTCGTGCTTGCGGTGGCGGCTGCCATCGTGGTGGCAGAGGAACAATCGCGCAATGTCCTGGGAAAGATCGATCACCAGGCTCTACTGGAGGCGGCCCCAGGCATCCCGGGCACCGCTACCGAAGCCAGCAGACGGACCTACGGTACAGAAATCAACGCGAACGCAGACACTGCCGCGCTCGACTCGCTCTATGCTCCCTTCTACAAGCGGGTGGCGGCCGCGCGCGATGTGCTCAAGAATGCCGTGGACGCACGCTCGGCGAATCAGGAGGCCCTGGCACAACGAACCAAAGCGCAGGCGGATGCCAGCCCTATCGTCAACCGGATGGGTGGCACAGACAAGATCGGTGAGATGTCGGAAGCAGAGGCCCAGCAGGCCGCGATCCAGGCAGCCGGAGATTATCAGCAGAGTCTTTCGGGAGCGCCCGGCACCGCTCCAGCCGGCGGCGGCATGCAGGCCATCATGCAGCGGATGATGAACGACCCTGCCTATCAGGAGCGTTTCGAGAAGATGACGAAACAGGAACAAGAAGCCGAAATGCGGAAATACATGGGCAACGAGCACGCGCCCGCGCCGCCCACCGGGGAGACGGCTGCGGAGCGACGGGCAAAACGGGCCACCGACGAGACCGCGGCGGTCTTAGCCAGGCAGAAACAGCTTGCTGACATCAAACAGCGGATATACGGAATCGACCCGGTGTTTGACAAGAAAGACCGGGCGATTCTGGCAACCCCCGGCGGCTATGACCAGATTGCCAAGGAAATCTCGGCAAGAATCGAGAAGCTCCCGGTGGTCGCAACTGGCGAGGCCGGGGATATGGTCGACCCGGTCAAGGTGCAGGCGTTACAGCGGGAGCAAGCGACGCGCGAACGCACCCGCGCCACGTGGGAACTTCAGCAGCGCGCAGCGCTCTACGGCCAGCGCAAAGCCCGGTACAAAGAGGCGGCCGCTGCTTACACGGCGTGGCTCAAGCAGAACCTGGGACCGCTCTCCAGCCAAACCGCTCAGGTGCTGGACGACGCCACGGTCGAAATGGCAGTGGGCGTTGAAGAGGATCTGATCGCCGTATCTGAGAACCTCGCCAGATACGCCGCCGAGGCAACCCGGTATGCTGCGCAGTACGAGCGGTCCTATCAGGCCAGGATGAGTGAGCCGGCAGCTCGTCCTTTTACTAAATGAACCGAGCGTGAGCACGAGGGTGCCCCGTCCAAGCTCCGCTTGGGCGGGGGTTTTCGTTGCACCGTCGGGAAGGATGCAAAGGCTCGGCCAGCCGCCTTGGATGACAATCCTCTATGTATGTGCGGCGCCGATTGGAGTGCGTGCTTGCTCGCGCCAACGGAGCACACGCAACGCTCGAAGCGTGTTCCACCGGCTCGGCTCGCCCACCGACTCATTGAACGGGAAGGCGAGCGCTTCGTCGTACGCGTGATCGAGAAGCCAGCGGCCGTCAGCCTGCCGCCGGCTCTCGACAATCTGCAAAGCATCGCTCATGCGCGCGTCGGGCCGGACGCCGGCGGCCCTGAAGTAGTCGAGCGCACGCAGAACGTCGTAGTGGTAGCGGGGCGGAAACGCGAATTTCAGGAACGCCGGATTCGCGACCTCGCCGGTCGAGCACCGCCGGAAGAGACCGCGCTCGAGCAGGTACTCCTCGCCTCGCCGCCTGGCCGATGCGACCTCTGGCGCGGATCCAACCGCGCGCTCATACTCGAGCAAACCTTCCAGCACGCAGATAGTTGTATGGAAGGAAGAGCGGACGCTCTTCGGCGCTTCGCAGTTCCAACCCCCGTCATCGAGTTGTTCGCTGATCAGACGGCGCGCGAGGCTCTCCGTCGGGTGCCCGAAGTAGGCGCCAAGCGCGAGCGTGCCCCCGTTGATGCAGGGCTCCACCTCTCCCTCGAAGAACGGCTTGCTGCCGAACTCCTCGTCCCACCGGAAGCCCGCCTCGAGGCGCGCCACCGCCGAAACGACGGCAGGTTCGGCGCGGTCCACGCCGGTCGCGCGCAGCAGCTGCATTGTGAACAGGGTCGGCAGCCATACTGGGGCGCCATCCCGATGCCACGAGCCGTCCGCTCCCTGGCAGGCGAGAATTTCGGCGCCAACCCCTTCGCGTGGAATGCGGATGCGCTCCGCGGCGACCGCCTCCGCAGAGGCGTCCGTCAGATCGCGCATCACCTGCCAGCGGACGGCCGGGTCCGAATCGAGCAGCCAGTCGATAATATTCACGGCGCGATATTACCCGCGCTTGCTTTCCATATCAATCGCCCGTTGCCCCACACTTGCGCTTTTGCAAGGGTGAGATCCCACGAACGCCCTCTTTTGTAACTACCAGAGGATCGCGCGCGTGATCCCCTGCCACCAGGCGGGATTGCTTCGCCACATGTACACCGAGAGGCTTTGACCCACGATCAAAAACGGCGCCGCATAGAGATACACCTTGTGAACGCGCCGATCCACCAGCAGGTCGCGCGCCACGCCGAGAAGAATCAGCAGGTCCAGGCAGGGAAAGAAAAGATTGTTGTTGAACAGGTAGTCAAAGCGGCCAAAGGCCGCGTCCATAAGCCCGCAGGTGGCGATGAAAATCAGCCGGCGATGCAGCTCTGGTTTCGTCCGCCAATAGACGGCCAGCCCAATGCACACGCCAAAGGCGACCATGTCATAAAACGGAATGCTCAGAAAAGCGTCCGCCCCGCTCATATGCAATTGCACCGTGTCAAAGCGGGCCATGACGATGGCCGTAGTAACGCCCAGCGGAACCATCACCGTCGCGAGCCCGGCGCCAAGCCATCCGATGGAGCGATGCCAGCTGACTTTGCGCACACGCACCAGCGCAGACTGACTAATGAAGAAGATCACCCACGCGGTGAAAGCTGAGGCATGAATCCAGAGAATGGTGGGCCGCGGGATGGCGGGATGGAAGAGGTTCTGGTTGACGGTACGCCTGAAGCCGCTGACCACAATCGCCGCCAGCAACAGCGACATCGCAAAATAGAAATAGCGGCACAAAATCCCGTTACGACCGGTGAAGGTCGTCGTGCCCAGTTTCTTCCCCGGGCTGATTGCAGCCCCGACGCGCTCTACATTGACAGTGGACATAGTAAGGATTGGCCTGGACTTCCATTCTTCCCGCCCGGCCCACGGGAGCATACACGACGAGTGCTCGGCTCGCCATCTTTTTCGGATTCGCCCAATGGAAAAGGCCAATCAGATTTCTCAGACTGGCCTTTTTTGTGCCGACTGGTGCCCACCGGCTTCTAAAGGGTCCCCGTCCATGGTTCCGTACGAGCACCGCCTCAAAAGGGTCGAAATACTTCAATCTTCAGGCCGCTGACTTGACCCCTTTCCCTTTCACCCGGACGGCTTGCTCTCCGATGCCAAGGACTACCCGGCCGTTGACTTTCCCCGTCCTCAGCCGGTTGAAAACATCATTGACCGACGCCAGCGGCACTGTCTCGATGGTCGCCTTCACTTTGCCTTCAGCGGCAAACGCCAACGCTTCTTCCAGGTCCTTGCGCGTGCCCACAATCGATCCCCGGATGGTGTAGCCGTTCAGCACCACATCGAAAATAGAAATCGGGAAGTCGCCCGGAGGCAGTCCATTCAGCACGCAGGTGCCGCCACGGCGCAGCATGCCGATCGCCTGCTTGAACGCACCGGTTGAAACCGCGGTCACCAGCACTCCGTGTGCCCCGCCAATCTGCTTTTGAATCTCCTCCGGAGGATTCTGGGTCTTGGCGTCGATCACAATCTCGGCCCCCAGCCGCTCTGCCAGCGCCATTTTGTCCGGCCCCAGGTCAACCGCCGCGACGTGCATCCCCATGGCTTTGGCATACTGAATGGCCACGTGACCGAGGCCACCCACGCCCGAGATCACCACCCACTCTCCCGGCCGCGTCTTGGTCTCTTTCAGGCCCTTATACGTGGTGACGCCGGCACAGAGAATCGGTGCTGCGTCCGTAAAAGAAAGGCCCTTGGGGATGCGCCCCAGATAATCGGCCTGCGCGAGTGCATACTGGGCGAAACTGCCGTTCACCGAATATCCGGAATTCTTCTGTTCCAGGCACAGCGTCTCCCACCCCGACAGGCAAAACTCGCAATGCCCGCACGCGCTGTGCAGCCACACCAGTCCGACCCGGTCGCCTTCTTTCAGATGGGTGACCCCGGGCCCGAGCGCGACTACAACCCCGGCGCCCTCATGCCCCGGAATAAAAGGAAGAGTTGGTTTGACCGGCCAATCACCATCGGCGGCGTGCAAGTCGGTGTGACACACT
>DATGYF010000579.1:0-3075 GCA_035298145.1 Terriglobales bacterium
GCCGCCGAGAAAGTCTCGAACGTACCCTGCACGATTCCCTGCGAACCGATATAGATCCACGAACCCGCCGTCATCTGGCCGTACATCATCAGTCCGGCGCGTTCCAGCTCATTGAATTTTTCCCAGTTGGACCAGTGACCCACCAGGTTGGAATTGGCGATGAGCACGCGCGGCGCATGATCGTGGGTCTTGAACACGCCCACCGGCTTGCCCGACTGGACCAGCAGGGTCTCATCATTTTCGAGACTCCTGAGCGATGCGACAATCGCGTGGTAGGCTTCCCAACTTCGCGCCGCCCGGCCTGTGCCGCCATAGACCACCAGGTCTCTGGGCCGCTCGCCGACTTCTTCATCAAGGTTGTTCATCAACATGCGCATGGCGGCTTCCTGCTGCCAGCCTTTGCATGTGATCTGGGTCCCGCGCGGCGCTCGAATCGGAGTGTAGGTGGAGGAAGTGATTTCGGTTTCAACCGGCATGACTAGATGTTAGTGCTTTGGTCGGAGGGGTTCAAATTGGGTGGTGTGGCTGGTCTGGTTGGAGTGGTTGATGTGGTTGGAATGGTTGGGGTGGTCGCGGGCGAGTCGCCCGCGAGATTCTCAAACTCAAAAGCCGCGGGCGAGTCGCCCGCGACCACATCTTACCAGCTGCTGTACGCCGTGCCGTCGCTCGACGTGCCGGTGGCCCCGCTATGCACGTCGCTGATGCCGGGTTCCTGCTGGTCCACCGACATCACTGAATCTTCCTGGTCCACTGTCCAGGTGCTGTTGCTGCCGGTCATGGGATCATTGGGCAACTGCTTGATGTATCCCGCCTGTACCAGGTCATCGAGCGACTGCGGCGCCTTCTGCTTGTCCAGGGTGTATTGCGAAATGAGGGAGCGCAGCTGGAACAAGTCCTGCCTCAGCACGGACTCCTTGGCCCGCAGAATGGACTGGTTGTAGGCCGGAATCGAGATCGAGACCAGGATCAGGATCATGCTGATGACGATCATCAGCTCAATCAAGGTAAAGCCGCGCTCCCGCCGTTGGCTGAGTTTTGCCATTACCAGGTCCTGTACTCCGTGCCGTCAAGCCCAGTGCCCTGCGCCTTGGTAAACACGTCGAAAACGTTCTGTCCGCCCCAGGAATCCGAGTCGGGATCGTCCTGCATGGAGCGCAGGCCCCATTCCGTACTGTTGGTCATGGGATCAACCGGGATGCGGCGCAGGAAGCGGACCTTCTTGCCGCCCACGTCCACCCCCTTGACCAGCGTGTCCAGGTCCGGCGGATAGCCCTCGGTCCCCACCTTGATCTGGAAGGCCTGGCGATCGGCGGCGTCTTTGTAGCGGTCGATGGCATCGCGCAATTCCCAGAGGTCATGGCGCAGCTCGCGCTCTTTCGCCCGCATGATGGCCACTCGCGCCAGGGGTACGGCCAGTCCGGTCAGGATTACCAGGATGGCGGTGGCCACGATCAATTCAATGAGCGTGAACCCGCGGCGGCCGCGTGCTGAGCCGGGTTTCTGGGCGGCAGACTTCATCAGACTATTATCGTCGAAAATGGCCTGGACTTTAAGCTCTCGGAGGAGCGGCAGTAACTTTCCCCCGATAGCAACGTCATCCTGAGAAACTTCAGTCCCGAAGGATTTGCGACTCCCGTCACGATCTCGATGAGCCCCTGCGTGCTACTGCACCGTGACCGTGGCCACGGCTCCCGCCACCGGCAAAGCGTGCATTGCTGGGTCGCGGGCCCCGCCTTTCGAAATCGCCAGGGTGGACTGCCCGCTCGCCTTGGCCATGAAGGTGAGAGTCACCACCGTGCCTTGCCCGGAAACACCGGCTGTTCCCGGCGGCCGCGTGGCGGAAATCTGCAGCGTGCCAGTCGAGTCGTCATCGCGATGTACGATTCCAACCACCTGGCCGTCTTGCGAGAGCAGGCCACCGTTCGATACGTTCACCACTTGCAGGACTTTCGGATCGTAACTCACCTGCAAAGGCACGGAATATACGTTCTGCGCACCCTTGAGCAACACGTTGATGGCGAAAGTCGAACCCGGCGCCTGGGTCAAGTTGGCCGGATCGAAACTAAAGCTGGCCTCGGCGGCAGCCATCTGTGGGGCAGCCTGCGCCTGCGGTTCGGGCGCCGGTGCCTGAGCGGCCGCGGGAGCTGCCTGGTTCACCGGCGCGGGCGGCTCTGCCTGGCTGGTGCGCCGCAACTCGATCGCGGACGCGGTTCCCACTTCCAGGGCCTTCTCGTTCAGGTCGTTTACGTCACGCGAACGGATGATGTGCGGAATCAGGGCAAATACGATCTCGTTTTCCTTGTGCTCAACGTTGGTCTGCGAGAACAGGTACTTCAGGATCGGAATCTGCGCCAGCCCGGGGATGCCGTTCAGGGAGCGTATGTCCTGGTCTTCCAGAATTCCGCCCATGATGTTGACTTCGCCTTCCTTCAGGCGAATTTCATGCTCAATCTTGCGCTGGCCGATTACCGGCTGGCTGATACCGCCAATGTTCGATTGCCCGGTCACGGATGAAATATCCATCGAGATTTTCAACGTGACTTCCCGCCCGGCATGCACCTTGGGCGTGATGTCAATGTTGACTCCCACGTCCAGATACTGGAACTGGGTGTTGACCAGCGGGTTGATGCCCACGCCCCCGATGCCCGGCTGAAACGAACCGGTTGCGACCGGGACGCGGTCGCCGATCTTCAATGAGGCCTTCTGCCCATCCACCGCTCGAATCTGAGGGTTCTGGATGAGCTTGGTGCTGCTGTCACTGAACAGAGCGGTGGCCGTGGCGGGAGGAATGGTGACCACAAAGTCGGTTGCGTTCAGGTTCCCCAGCCGGTTCAGGTTGATCTGGTTCGCCGTTCCCGAAGTGCTGCTTACGCTATTGTTGTTCTGGTTGTTGGTGATGGTGTTGTTGGTCGTGAAATTGTCCTGCAAGGCAACCGTGGCGCTGGTGGGCGGGCTGATTCCGAGGTTCCGGGTCTTGTCACGGCTGACCTGCATGATGGCCACTTCGACGATCACTTCCGGACGCGCCTTGTCCAGATCGCCAACCAGTTTTTCCGCCAGCGCAATCTGGTCCGG
>DATGYF010000580.1:0-7583 GCA_035298145.1 Terriglobales bacterium
CGCCCGAGGTCCTACTTGAAAAGGGACGCGAAGAAGCCCTTTACCTTGCCGATAACTCCCTTGCGCGACTGGTCAGGCGGTTCGGCAATAGTGAGTATTGGCGCGGGCGTGGTCGCGCGAGACATGGGCAGAGTTCCGGCCCCGAGGTCGGGTGCCGATGCCGGGGGCGAATCGCTGGCCCGGAAGACGAATGGCGCATCGATTTGCGCGTGAGGCACGTTGGGCGAAGGTGCTGGAAGGTTCTCCGTGCCCGGAGGAGCGATGGTCAGTGTGACCTGGGACGGAGATTCCTGCTGCGCGGCCATGCTCGAAGTTGACGCCGCCGCCGGCGCGGCCTCTTCTCCTGGTTGCGCCAGATGCACCGCCGGCGGCAGGTCTTTCTCGGACACCGTGGGTGCCGGTACCGCCGCCCGCATGGCCGGGATCTGCGGCGGCGGGCAACCGCAATCGTCGGGAACGGTGGTCTCCATCTGGTTCAGCTTTCCCGATCGAAAGAAAACCTGCTCGTTAGACTTCACCCGGTAAGTGCCATCGCCGATCAGTTCTGAAACAATCACCGAAGCCGTGTTTCCGGGCAAGGCGCGCACACATGTATCCCCACGAGCATCGGCGCTGATCGCGTAATGGAATTCGCCCGGCCCCGCCAGCAGCATGCGGAAATCCGGCGTCACGATTGAATCGGCCGAAGCATTCAAAGTGTAGTGGGCTTCGAGCGCCCCAGTGCTGATACCAAGCATCAGGTCCTCGCCATTCTGCGAGGGCGTCACGGAGAGAGTTGTTTTGGGACACACCCGCACTTCGCCGCCCCGGGCCAGGCGCAAAATAGTGGTCTCCAGGCCCGCTGTCACCGCGGAATCCCCGGAAAGCCGGCTGCCCGCCTCTACCACGGTTCCGGTCGCTCCAGGAACGACCGGCACGAAGGCCGGCTGCACTCCCTTGGTAAAGGCAGGGACAGAGGGAGTCTCGATATTCCGCCTGGCCTCGGCCATGGGGTGCATGCGGATCAGCAGCCGTTGACCCTGGGTGTCGCTGCTGTAGCCGACGGGATGGACCAGGTCCACGACTACGCGGGCCACCGGCGGCGTCTGCTGAAACTGGTTTATGCGCACCGCGCTCACCTGCTCGCTGCCTACCTGGATCCGTTTGTTCGGCAACCGTTCCAGAGTATGGGGAAGGTCGATGACCAGCCGGGGCGGGCTGTCGAGGAACTCAATCGCGGGCTGGGGAGCCTGGCTCGAAACGATCTCGAGTGCAGTTCCTTCGGCGTCGGAAATCATCTTCACCGAACGCAGGATGGCCGGCGGGCCCTTGGGATTCGGAGGATCATCGGGCGTCTGCGCCAGGCCAAACGCGGCGCCCAGCGTAGCCACCAGCAGCGAGGACCACAAAAATTGGCAGCCGATACGCGGCAAAGACTTCATCTCTCGAAAACTGAGGTTGTTATAGCTGCAACAATATCACTGCCAGGGAGTCCGGAGAAGTAACAAAGGTCCGGAGTTCGGACGGCAGACGTCAGACGTCAGACCTCGGACCTCAGGCGCAAGCCCTCCGCCCTTCAGAGGTCAAACCGGACAGGAATCCATTCACCGGGAATACTTAATTTCGGCCGCAAACGCTTTCATGAAAATGTAAGGGAAGGCTTTGCCGACGTCCGAGGTCCGAGGCCCGAAGTCCGAAGTCCGACGCCCGAAGCCCGCCTTACGGTTCCGCCAGGAATTCGTATTCGTCGATCACCGCGGCTACGGCCACTTTGCCGTCGCCGTCATCGACGCGCACGACTTTGCCTTTGCAGCGGACGCGAATGCTTTCAGTGAGAGTAATTTCAGGCGGGAGGGTTAGAGTGAATTCTATGACCGACCCCGGAGCGATGGCCGAATCCACGTAAAAGCAAATGCCACGCGCACTTACGTCGCGAGTCTGCGCGCTCTTTTCTTGCGATCCATTGTCTGAATACGTGACAGCCACGGGCAAGCGCAAAGCAAAACGGCGTGTAGCCCGCTTCTCGGGTTCAGCCTCGGCCATGAGCGCTCCATAAAAGCTGCATAAGCATGGCGTTTTGAGTGCAGTGTGTCAAGGGATTTAGGCATGCATTGGGCCTGACAATGTTGCAAATATTTGCTCCAGGCCCGGCGAGCCTGCCCCGGTTCGACTCTCCTCGCGCTCTACTTTTCTTGTGATCTGCCCACATCCTCTTCTGCTTGCCATTGCCGGTATGCATATCGTGGACATGACCTTCCGATACATGCCCCCGCCCCCGGTCTCCGCCTAGCATAAGGGTAGAAAGAAAGTCCCAAGAACCAGGAGCAGCTGATGAATCGCTATTTCAGAGCGTCAATTGCCGTCTCGCTATGGGTGATATTCGGTGCCCTGGCGGCGATGGCAGCCGTGAATGTCAAAATTCCGGCGGGCACGTCGGTCCAGGTGCGGATCGACGAGAATCTCAGCAGCGAGACGGCGAATGTAGGCCAGATATTTCACGGAAGCCTCGCGGCCAAGGTCGTAGCCAACGGCAGGACCTTGTTTCCCAGGGGGGCCATCGTTATCGGAGAAGTAGTGAGCGTGGAGCGGTCGGGACGACTCAGCAGGCCCGGAGAACTGGAACTGGGCTTGCGAACCATTCGGACCGGCGGCCGCACCTATCCTGTCTCCGTGCAAACCTTGCTCATCAAGGGCGATTCACACACCAAGTCTAATGTGACCAAGATCGGTGGCGGCACTGCCATGGGAGCTCTGATCGGCGCCATCGCAGGCGGCGGCAAGGGCGCGGCCATCGGTGCTGGCGTTGGAGCTGCAGCCGGTACAGGAGTGGCTGCGGGCACGGGCAAGAAGCCCGCGGAAGTGCAATCGGAAATGGTGCTGGTGTGGGCGGCGCAGGGGGCCCCGGCGATTGCATCTGCCCAGGGCCAGGATCCCCGGCCCTACAGAAGCGAACCTGTAGCCGAAGCGGAAGAGCACAACGACCACCGGCGGTATTCACCAGATGACGATCGCGATGAAAGTTACGAGGGGCGGGAACCCAGCGGCTTTTCAGATCGAGACCGGCAAATCATCTCCGAGTGTTTTGTGAACGACCGCGCCGGTCTGCCACCGGGCCTCGCGAAAAAAGATCGCTTGCCTCCCGGGCTGGAACGGCACTTACAACGCAACGGGACCCTTCCTCCAGGATTGCAGAAGCGGGTGCAACCATTGCCCGGGGCGTGCGTCGCTCGCCTGCCTCGATTGCCCAGGGACTGGTCACGTGTGGTGCTGAGCGGTCGCATCATTCTGCTCGATCCCGGACAAAGAATTGTGGATTTGTTCTGGCTCAGCCGAGACTAGCCGGTAAGACGCTCGTTGATGAAAAGTACACGGTCCAGGCGCCATGTTCTGGTCGGACTTAATTATCAGGCAAAAAGATCAGGTTAACTGGAGGACCCCAATGCGCTGGCAGGCACCCTTTGGCTTCGCTTTGACGATCACAGCAGCGGCGATTTTTCTCATGAGTTGCGGAGGGAGCACTCAGCCCGCCACGGTCCATGTCAGCCTCAGTGATCCTGCAACCTGCGCCGCGCCACAGGGGCCGTTCCGTCATATCTATGTGACCGTCACCGACGTAAAGATTCATCAGAGTGGCAACGCATCGGCCAGCGACTCGGGATGGCTGGACCTGGCGCCCGCCCTCAAGGACAATCCGGTGCAAGTGGATCTTCTTGGGGTCGCAAACCAGTGCTTTCTCGCCATGCTCGGATCGGAGCAAATCGAGGCCGGCCACTATCAGCAGATTCGTATCATCCTGGGCGACAACAGCGTCAGCGTGAACGGGAACAAGTGCGGCAGCGCGGCCAATTGCATCATGTTGACCAGCGATCCCAGCAATACCCCGCAGCCTCTGCAGCTTTCGTCCGAGTCCAACACCGGAATCAAGATCCCATCGGGACAAATTGCCGGCGGAGAGTTCACCGTGGGTTCGGGAGAAACCAAGGACCTCAACATTGATTTCAACGCCTGCGCTTCGGTGGTGGTTCAGGGCAACGGACAGTATCGCCTGAAGCCGGTGCTGCACGCGGGTGAAGTCTCCACCCAGGCCGCTTCAACCGCTATCAGCGGCACCATTATCGATGGCGTCACGCAACAGCCGGTGATCGGTGGAAATACGGTCGTGGCTCTGGAACAAAAAGACAGCGCCGGTATAGACCGGGTGGTGATGGAAACAGTAGCCACCTCGAACGGGGGATTTGCCTTCTGCCCGGTACCGCAGGGAACCTACGACCTGGTGGCGGTAGCCATCAACGGATCGGGAAATACTTATGCGGCCACGGTGATCACAGGCGTCCAGCCGGGCAACTCGCTGGGCACGGTTCCGCTTACTCCGGCGGGTATGCCGGCCTCGGTTGCCGGCCAGATCACGACCAGCACGGGAAGTGCGGGGACAGCAGCCGATCTGGTTACCTCGGCGCTGCAGTCGATCGGCAGCAGCGTACTGGCTACGATTCCTCTGGCACAGCAGTCAGCCGCCACCGCAACCCTCACCACTGCGCCCGGCGGCGCCTGCCCGGCCAACACCGATTGTGTCAGCTACACGCTCGGCGTTCCGGGCGCGAACCCGAGTATTGGAGCCTTCAGTTCAAGCGGTAATCAAAGTCCTGCCTTACCCGCTTCCGGTTCGGTGAACTACACCATTGACGTGAATGCGTTCGCTCCCGGATCGGCGGGCCAGTCGGATTGCAGCCCATCGAACCTGCAGACCAGTCTGACCAGCAACAACGCAACCCTGTCGGTGACTCCAGGGACTGGTGCGACCGCAGCGACTCTGGACTTTACTGGCTGCCAATGATCATGGTGGCAGGTAAGCTGGTAATTGTTGGATCGCGCGATCTACACCAACCAGCCGATCCATTTCGTTCGTGGCGCCGTTAGCCTGGATAGCGCGATGCGAGCGGTGCTGAGTATGCTGCTGGTCTGCAACAGCGACACCTCAGTTTCCAATCGCCCCGGCCGCGCGAACCCCGCCGGACGATGAACCCATCTGCTAGAAAATAGCGTGACAGCGGACTTTGATCGTCAGAGAATAACGCCTGCACGAATTTCCGGCCACGGCCCTATCATCGGAGAGACGTGGAGACGTCAGGCGACAACCAGCAAATTCCGCGCCCCACCGCCGGCCCGAGCGAGGTTGCACCACGAGAGAAGTCATCCCGGGGAAGACCCGCTGACTTCGCGCCAACGGGTGGG
This sequence comes from Terriglobales bacterium, assembly GCA_035298145.1. Classification (GTDB taxonomy): domain Bacteria; phylum Acidobacteriota; class Terriglobia; order Terriglobales; family Acidobacteriaceae; genus JAIQFF01. Next base: position 5,212 of record DATGYF010000580.1, read on the forward strand.
AAGTGGTTCCGGCGAACCGTGTGCGTAGCGGGATGGCGGCCGGCGCTGGTGTGTCTATGCCTGGCTGCCCTGACCATTGCGATTGGATTTGCCGATACCGCCACCGACCGGATCGTGCTGCCGATCGAGGTGCTGGGCGCGGACGGCACGATTGTAAACAGGAGCATCACGCTTCCATCGGGACCGGCTGAGTCGGTGCGGTCTCTCTGGCTGCAGGTTCACGGTCTGCGCTATGCCGATCAGGCCAGCGTCCAGGTCAATACCAGTGCCTGGATGCCGCTTAACAACGACACCGTCACCATCGCCGAGCCCGGCAGGACATACGGTGGAATCGGCGGCGGCTTCGCTACGCTGGTGATGACTCTTCCGCTCCCCACCGGCACGGTGGCGAGCGGCGACAACATCATCCGCTTCCGCTTCAACCACACCGACGGGTTTGTCAGCAGCTATCGCGTTCTGGCATTGAATTTCCTGACCGCCGAGGGCAAGAATATCCTCCCGGCAAGCGATTTTGTGGAGGATGCACCCGAAAGCTGGACCGCGCCCTTGCCCGACGCAGCTTCGATCCGGGCCGGCAAGGTGCTCTGGGATACCGCCTCCCTGGCGGCCAGCAGCCTTCCCAACAGTCCGCGGATTCAGGCGCACTGTGCCGATTGCCATGCGCAGGACGGGCGCGACCTGAAATATTTCAACTTCTCCAACGCCAGTATTATTGCCCGCGCCCGCTTCCACGGCCTGTCCGAACTGCAAAGCGAGCAGATCGCCAGCTACATTCGCAGCTTGCCTTTACCTAATCCTGGTCGCCCGTGGAATCCTCCCTACCAGCCCGGGCCTGGACTGGACCAGCAATCGGTTTCGAACTGGGCGGCCGGCGCCGGACTGGCATGGGTACTCGATCAGGATACGGACGCATTGCCATACCTGATTAGCCAGCACGGCGGGAAAAACTCAGCCCCATCGAATCCGGCGGCGAAGGTTTCCAACCTCGGTGCGCTTGCGCAGCAGATTACGCCCGAGATCTTTCGCCCCGACGGCAACCTGAATGCCCATGAAATCCCCATCGCCTTGCAACTTCCGGACTGGAACCAATGGCTGCCTCGCGTCCATCCCAAGGACGCATGGGGAGCGGCCTTTACCCAGAGCGAGTTCGCCGCGCTGTACGATGCAGAAACTCCGGAGGGCAAGAGCAGGGGAAGCAAGAAGCTGCCGCTGCGCGCGCTCCTGGCCTCGTCCCAAACTGCGAGTCACGACCTTCGCCCGGTGGTGGCCGCCTTCACGCAGTGGTCGGAAGCCCGGCGCTCCTTCCTCGGACGCTTTGGCAAAGCAGAGGCGGCCTCGCCGGAGCTTACTAATAAGGTGTACTCGGCCCAGCTGTGGCAGCTGGTGAAGACATGGGAGCTGACACAGGAGTTCGGACTCGAAGCACGAGGCCGCGACCTCTTCGGCGCGACCGCGGATTCCCGCACCTGGTGCAACACGGTTCCGGGAGATGCCGCTCCGGCCGCTGCCCACATCCCCAACGGACCGGCTGGCGTGGGCGGCAGCGCCTTGACCAATGAATATCTCACGGCCGCCTGGTATGAGTTGCAGATCATTCTGAATAGCGGCAATCATCAGCACCGCGAGCGCGAACCGGTGGATTGGGTGTATGTGATTGCCGGGTTTCTCGACCTGCAGGGGCAGACGCATCAGCCGGAACCGGCGCGCCTGCTGGTCGCGGTAACCAAGGCGTTGCAGTCGTCTGATCCCAGGCTCGGTCCCGACAACATCAAGCAGGGTTGGCGGCCGAATGACAACATCGATCCCCGCATCATGATCAGTCCGGTGTGGGCGCCCACCTTCAAACCGCTGCCGGCCGAGGTACATCAGGCTCTGACCACATCGATGCTGGCCGCGTGGATGGAGAAGAACCTGCAATACCCCATCACCAAGCACCTGCCGGTCGGAGTGCCCCGTCGTCCCTACACTCAACCCGGGTACTACGGCGACATAAGCGGCGGGAACGTATGGCAGTCAGCAAAAGAGTTCCGCGACGCCGGCGTCCCGGCCACGCTGGTCAAGAGCTTGCAGCAATGGGGAGCCGCCTACGCCGATCGTGCTGCGCGTATCCAATACTGACGCTGCGCTTGCAGCGCAAAAAACTCACACCCGATGGCTTCGATTCGCGGCTGTCGTGGTGTCTCCTTGGTGCCGGCGTGCTCGAACCGTGGAAAGGGCCGCATTTTGAAGGTCAACTTTCTGCAGGGTCGAGCTGACCACATCGAAGGTCCTGACCTGGGGAGTTCCCGCCAATATTTTCTTCAGTATCTCCAGGGCCTGGGGATAGCTGGTTGAGTTGTAAACCTCCGCGCTCTTCTCCTGGTCCCAGAAAC
>DATGYF010000581.1:0-2113 GCA_035298145.1 Terriglobales bacterium
GGTGCGCTAGCTCAGTTATGCCTTTCCGCAAAACGGAACACTTTTCAGTCCTGCGCTTGAGTGCGGCCAAATTGTGTGATTATCGGTCGCCCGGCAGGAACCGGGCGAAATGGCCAGAGAGAACCAAGGCTACATGTTCACGCTGGATGGCTGGCGGGCATTGGCCATCATGGCCGTCCTCGTGGATCATATCGTCGCCTATGAGTTTCATGACCGCCACTGGCTGTTCGTGCTGACGCGAATCGGTGCGAATGGTGTCAGTCTATTTTTTGCCATCAGCGGATTTCTAATCTGTTCACGTCTTCTGGAAGAACAGTCAGCATTCGGACGCATCAGTCTGAAAGGTTTTTATATTCGTCGCGCGTGCCGTATTCTTCCTGCCGCCTTGGCCTATCTGATGTTCATCACGTTGCTGGCATTCCTGGGCTACATCGCGGTAGATCGAAGTGAGTTCTGGGCGACACTATTTTTCTGGCGCAATTATCTTCCTAAAGGATGGATCCATCGGGGCTGGGGTGGATACACCGTTCATTACTGGTCTCTGGCGGTGGAGGAGCACTTTTATCTGATCTGGCCCATTCTGCTGGTGGCGACGGGAAGGCGAAGGGCGCGTTTCGTGGCCCCGGCGCTTGCCTTAATGGTAGCCGCCTGGCGCTGGTGGGATTTCCATCATCAGTGGTTCGCGACCCTACTCCCTGGCGTGCTATTCCCGGGACGAACTGACGTTCGGCTCGATGGTCTTCTTCTAGGCTGCGCGGCCGCGTTGTGGCTCGATGATCCCAGCTGGCGGACCCGCGTTGAACAGTACTTTACCTTCGTGCCGTGGCTGCTCACTGTCGTCACCTACATGCTTTTCACTATCATTGCGCGGCAACATTTGTACACCGTGTGGGAATCGGCGCTATTGCCGCTCATGGTAGTGGGAACGGCTCTGCACCCGGCCAGCAGGATCAGCCGGATACTGGAATATCGGGGGCTGCGCTGGATCGGAAGACTCTCTTACAGTCTTTACTTGTGGCAGCAATTGTTCGTGATCGGGAGTATTGCTGGGCTCTTTGGCTGGTTGGGAAGATTTCCTTTAAACCTCGGGCTGATTTTTCTCTTCGCATTTCTGAGCTACCAACTGGTCGAACGTCCTCTCATCCGCGTGGGCCATCGCCTGGCTCCGCCTCCGACGCCGGGCCGGATCGACCTGACAGAGGCCGCTAAGTCCGGTTTGCAAGCCCCGCGAGCGGCGTAGCGAAATCAGAAGCGCAACCCCTCTGCGAACGATGCGAAGAGCATTGTTACTATTCCTGGATGGCGGGCCTTCCCGCGGAAATCACCGGAGGAACTCCTCGTTCACACCACCGCGATGGCGCGCGGATCGGGGGATTGCGGTACATAAACCGCGGTCGGCCGCGGCGCCGATGCCCGCTGCCGTTTGAACCGGGTGAGAATGGCGGCCCAGGTCTCCGTGATCGTGCAGGGCAGGATCAGAGGCTCTACCCGCAGGAAGGGTAGAGGGGCAGTGGAATTCAACAAGACCACGGCGCGCGGGCTGCCGGTGAGACGCAAATGCTTGCGCAATACCCGGCGCAGCCACACCTCTTCCCGGACCTCGACCGGAGCCAGGCGGACGGATTGCTGGTTGTATCCGTGTCCTCCAATCGAATCACGCAGGACGTAAGCCAGGCCGCCGGTCATGCCCGCGCCCAGATTCATTCCCGCCGGACCCAGAATGACCGCCACACCCGCGGTCATGTACTCGCAACCGTGTTGGCCCACGCCTTCCACTACCGCGAGAGCGCCGCTGTTGCGCACTGCAAAACGTTCGCCTACCCGGCCCGCGACATACAATTCTCCGCCGGTCGCGCCGTACAGCAAAGTATTGCCCGCCAGCACATCGCCCCGCAGCGACGCCTTCTCTCCACCGGTGATGGTAATCGTGCCTCCCGACAAACTCTTACCGACATAATCGTTGGCCTCGCCCACCAGCCGGAAGTTCAGGCCTTTGACCAGGAATCCGCCGAAGGTCTGTCCCGCGCTGCCGACGAACTCGTATTTCAAAGACGCATCCGCCGGCGTTTCCGCCTGGCGCAATATCTCTCCACTCAAATGGGCGCCGATGGAG
>DATGYF010000582.1:0-2861 GCA_035298145.1 Terriglobales bacterium
GGAACTCGCCGAAGCCGGTGCGCTCGATTCGCTTGAGAAATTGCTTGGGAATGATCTGGTCGGTATCGACGTTGGCGCGATCGAGCGGAACGACTTTGCCTTTGTGAGTGCGGAAGGGTTGCATTCGTTCTCCTGGCGTAAGTGAGGGCGGGACGCCCTCCGGACAGCCGGCGAGACGCCGGCGCTACTTGTTGAACTTCCAGTTTCTTATGTCGGTGAAGTGACCGGCCACCGCGGCGGCGGCGGCCATCATCGGGCTGACCAGGTGGGTGCGTCCGCCCCGGCCCTGGCGGCCTTCAAAATTACGGTTGCTGGTGGACGCGCAACGCTCGCCGGGTTGCAGGATGTCCGGATTCATACCCAGGCACATGGAGCAGCCGGACTCGCGCCACTCGAAGCCGGCTTCCTGGAAAATCCGGTCGAGGCCTTCCTGCTCGGCGGCATGTTTTACCGCCTGCGATCCGGGAACCACCATGGCCCGCACCTTGGCATTGACGTGATGGCCCCGGGCCACGCGAGCGGCCGCGCGCAAATCCTCCAGACGCGAATTGGTGCAGGAACCGATGAACACGCGGTCCACCGGAATTTCTTCGACGCGGGTGCCGGGCTCGAGTCCCATGTATTCCAGCATGCGCTCGGCAGCCTGGCGATCAGCTTCTGTTTTCAAATCCGCGAGTTGGGGAACTCTTCCGCTGACTGCGACCACCATGCCAGGATTGGTCCCCCAGGTCACAAAGGGCGCCAGCTTTGAGGCATCGATTTCGATGACTTTGTCATAGCGCGCGCCAGGATCGGAAGGCAGGGTGCGCCAGTGCGCCACTGTTTTCTCCCAGCTTCCATTCTGCGGAGCGAAACGGCGATTCCTGAGATAGGTGAAAGTAGTCTCGTCGGGCGCGATCATGCCGGCGCGGGCCCCAGCCTCGATGCTCATGTTGCACAGGGTCATCCGCCCTTCAACGGAAAGCCCTCGGACCGCTTCCCCCGCATATTCGATGACGTGGCCGGTAGCACCGTCAGTCCCGATCTGTCCGATAATTCCGAGCGCCAGATCTTTCGCAGTCACGCCCTCCGGGAGTGATCCCCGCACATCAATCAGCATGGTTTTCGGCTTGCGCTGCGGCAGGCATTGTGTGGCTAGCACGTGCTCGACTTCTGACGTGCCGATGCCAAATGCCAGCGCGCCGAAAGCGCCATGCGTGCTGGTATGGCTGTCGCCGCAGACGATCGTCATGCCCGGCTGGGTAAGGCCGAGTTCAGGTCCGATCACATGCACGATGCCCTGGTGGGGCGAATCCATATCAAATAGCGGGACGCCAAATTCTTTGCAATTCTTCTGCAGCGCCTGAATCTGGAGAGCTGCAATGGGATCTGTGATGGGGGTACCCCGCGGTTCGGTCGGAATATTGTGGTCAACCGTGGCCACGGTGCGGTTGGGCTGGCGCACCCGGCGTCCGGCGGCTCGCAAGCCGTCGAAGGCCTGGGGCGAGGTGACCTCGTGGACCAGGTGCAGGTCGATGTAGAGAAGAGGCAGGCGGTCGGGAGGCGAGGAGACTACGTGCTCGTCCCAGACTTTTTCGAATAAGGTGCGCTTTTCAGCCATGGGAGTCGAAGAGCACATTTTATCAACAAAGAGCCCGCGTGGGGACAGCCGCCCTCGGCTGTCCGGCGGAGCAAAGCTCCGCTCTTGTGGTCCCCGTCAAATCCTGGTCGAGCTTCGCTCGACTGGACAACCGAGGGCGGCTGTCCCCACGTCGGCATTGACAACTGAAGCACACGATGATGACGGCCGCCGCTGTGAGATTATGATGGTCGTTCATGATCAATGGGAAACGCATTGCGGTGGTTTTGCCGGCCTATAACGCGGAGAAGACCCTGGCCGTGACCGTGGCGGAGTTGCCCGACCTGGTGGACATCCGCATTCTGGTGGACGATCACAGCTCCGACCGCACGGTCGAGATCGCCGCGCGACTGGGCCTGCAATTCTTTGTGCATGACCAGAATTACGGCTACGGGCGCAATCAGCAGACCTGCTACCGCGAGGCCCTGGCCGCGGGCGCCGACGTGGTGATCATGGTGCATCCCGACTATCAGTACACGCCGCTGCTGGTGACTGCCATGGCCAGCATGGTCGCTTATGACGTCTATGACGTGGTGCTGGGATCGCGCATCATTGGCGGCCAGGCGCTGCATGGCGGCATGCCCTTCTACAAGTATGTAGCCAACCGCTTTCTCACTGCGTTCGAGAATTTGTTTCTGGGAATCAAACTGTCGGAATACCACACCGGTTACCGCGCTTTCAGCCGCAAGGTGCTGCTGGAAATTCCCCTGCTGGAAAACTCGGACGATTTTGTCTTTGACAACCAGGTGCTGGCGCAGTGCGTGAACTTCGGGTTCCGCATCGGCGAGGTGTCATGTCCGACCAAGTACTTCGAAGAAGCATCTTCCATCAACTTCCGCCGCAGCGTGACCTATGGCCTGGGAGTGCTGGGGACGACATTGCAGTTTGCCCTGCAACGAGCGGGCCTGGCACATTTCCGGATTTTCAGTGCGAAGGGCCGGAAACTCGAACCTGGGTACGCCGGGTATTACGCCCGGGGCGCGGCAGAACCGCCGGCGTAGGGGTCGGGAAAATGCCTGACTTCGGAACAGGCTCACGGTCAGTCCCTTGTCACGTCCAATGAATGTTGAGCAATGCAGGCCGTCCATTCGTCATCCGGCGGCAATGGATATTGAGGAGCCAAGATGGAGCGCGGCAAACGCCTCAGGGATTACTGCACCGACTCGCTCCAGGACGTGCACTATACCTTCCGCTCGCTCAGCCGCGACCCGGGTTTTGCTGCCGTCTCCATCCTGATCCTGGC
>DATGYF010000583.1:0-2504 GCA_035298145.1 Terriglobales bacterium
ATCCGCTGCCGGCCAGGGTTTCGGCATGGGGGGCGGATACGAAAAGCTGGGGAACGTCGCGACCTGTGCTGAAGTTGCGGTGGACCGGAAGTCCGGCAAGGTGAAGGTGGTGCGGGTGGTCACGGCCTTCGAGTGCGGAGCGATCGTCAACCCCGACAACCTGCGCAATCAGATTGAAGGCTCGAACATCATGGGGCTGGGCGGCGCGCTCTTCGAGGCGATTGAATTCGAAAACGGTCACGTCCTGAACGGACGCTTGTCGCGATACCGCGTTCCCCGCTTCAGCGATGTGCCCGTGCTCGAGACCGTTCTGCTCGATCGCAAAGACCTTCCGTCGGCGGGTGCGGGCGAGTGTCCGATTGTGGGCCTGGCGCCGGCGATCGGCAACGCGATTTTCGACGCGACGGGAGTGCGCCTCCGCTCGCTGCCCATGGTCCCAGCGGGTCTGAAGATCAGCTAGCGGGATGGACTAATCTTTGTCCAGATACTCGCCGGGGACATCATCCTCCGGCACTTCGTGGGTGTGAACTTCTTCCTCGTCAGCGTTTCCGGCGTCGGTGACGCCCTGCACCACGTCAGCCTCGAACGCATTCCCCTCTTCGATCAATTCGTTCACACTCTCGGAGTCCACATCTTCGACTCTGGATAATCCTTGCAAGTCTCCCGATTGACCGGCCGAACCCGGGCCCGAGGCTCCCCGCCGGAAGGTCACAGGATAGGAGCTTTCGCTTTTACGCCGCGCTTTTTTCTTGGGTGCCGCTGCCTTTTTTCGGGTGGTTGTGGCCTTGCCTGCGGCCTTTCTTTTCGCTGTTTTTTTCGCCGGCGCCTTCTTCGTCGCTAGTTTTTTTCTGGCCAGTTTCTTCTTGGGCGCTGCCTTCCTCCGCTTGGTCTGCTTCTTCTTGGATTTCTTTCTGGTAGCCATACGCGCAGTTTACCACCGGTGGGTCATACCTGGCTTTTCGTAGGTTCGGGAAGCTATTTGATCTCGGTCCAGGGGTGTGCCTGGTTCAAGGCGTATTTCGCGACGGCCTTTTCGTCGAATTCAAAGCCCAGGCCGGGAGTCTGAGGCAGCATCAACTCGCCATCCTGGACTTCCAACTGACGGTTGATCAGCTTGCGAAAATTCAAGACCTGGTCGTCGGGGAAAAACTCGACATAGCGCGCGTTGGGCGTGGACGCCACCAGGTGCACATGCAGATCGTGCAGCCAGTGCGGGCATAGAGTCACGTCGTAGCTGGCCGCCGTCTGCGCGATCCGGCGCCATTCGGAGATTCCGCCGCAGACAGCGGCGTCCGCCTGCAGGATTTCAGCCGCACGCTTTTCCAGGATTTCCCTGAAGCGCCACCGCCCAGCTTCGATTTCGCCAGTGGCGACTGTAATATCGACGGAAGCGGCCAGCCTGGCGTGATTCTCAATGTCATCCGGACTGAAAGGCTCCTCGACCCAATAGATGTCGTACTTCTCAAAGCGCCTGCAGTAGAGCAGCGCCGTGGGCAGGTCCGACCAGGCGTTGTTCACATCCAGCATCAGGAGCACGTCGGGGCCAATCGCTTCCCGCGCGGCGCGGACTCGCTCTTCTTCCTGCGCGGGAGTGAGACGTCCTGCTTTCATTTTTACCGCGCGGAAGCCCTGGCGCACATAGCCGGCCATTTCCTCGCCTAAATTCCGTGGAGTTTTGCCTTCCAGATAGTATCCGCCACTGGCGTAGGCCGGCACCTTCTCTGTCGTCCAGCAGCCCAGATAGCGGTAGAGCGGTAGTTGCGCGGCCCGGGCATTCAAGTCCCACAGAGCGACATCGAGGATGCTGAGCGCGCGCATCACAGTGCCGGCGCGTCCGTGGAGGATGGTTTCGCGATACATCTCTTCCCACAATCCCTCCACGCGATGGCTCTCCTGGCCCAGCAGCATGGGGGCGAAGAGTTCTTCGATCGCAACCCGGGCGATGTTTCCCCCAGCGGTGCCTGCGTAACAAAATCCAATACCCTCGATGCCGTCCGTTGACCGGACTTTCACCAGGCAGTATTCTCGCGCTCTTACGGTGCGGGTGGCGAATGACGTGACCCGGTCGAGCGGCACGCGAACTACACAAACCGAGACTGAGCTGATGCGAACCATCGCAGCCTTTCCGTATCAGTTGCAGGATTCAACGGCAGTGGGAGATTATCGCCCGAAAGCCTGCGCTTCGTCACGCGTGCTTGCTCTCGGGGACGGCCCGGATTAGGCTATGCTGCTCAGGCGGCGGACTCTGGATGCGCACGGGAGAGGGCCCCGGGATGGACTTGACGAACGTTTCCAAGCAGCGCCGCTGGGGCATCGTCGGCCTGCTCTTTACCGCGTCGCTTATCAACTATCTCGACCGCGCCGCAATTTCCTTCGCGCTGCCGCTGATCTCCAGGGATTTCCATCTGACTCCGGAGACCAAGGGCCTGCTGCTGTCTTCCTTTTTCTGGTCGTACGCGCTGATGCAGATTCCGATTGGCTGGTGCGCCGACCGCTTCAATCTG
>DATGYF010000584.1:0-2317 GCA_035298145.1 Terriglobales bacterium
CCCACACGTTCCACCTCATACCGCCATGCGGCCCTGCTCGGATTCTTTCTGGGCAATGTACTGCAACAGAATGTCGCGGGACGAAACCAGCCCTTTTAGCTCCTTGCCATCCACGATAGGCAAATGACGAAAGCCGAATTCCCTCATCAGGTACAAGCAATTCTCTATCGTTTCTTCAACGCTGACCGCCTTGGGGTTGGCGGTCATGACTTCGGAGATCCTGGTGGTCCCGGGCAACCGTCCGGCGGCCACGACGCGGTTCATAATATCGCGTTCGGAAAAGATGCCCACTAACTCGCCATTGCGCAGAACGGGCAGCGCGCCGATGCGATGCTCCATCATGAATCGCGCGCCTTCCAGAACGCTGCGGTCAGCTTCGATCGAATAAACCCGGCGATTCTTTACGAGGTCATAAATCGGCGACATGGACGACTCCTCTCGGCGTCAAGTGGGGAGGCCCTCTGGGGGCGGTAAAGGGCACCACTCTACCACGTATGCGGTTTGGTATCTATCCTTTGTGAGGGTTTTAGGAAGAATAAAGCGGCAGCCTGGGAAGGCTGCCGCGGGCACTGCTCCAGCGTCCTTCTTAGAAACGGAAAGCCGGTCCAAAGGTTACCTTAAGGTTATTATGAGTGCCGTTATCAAAATAGATTTCGTCACCCGCCTCCAGCCGCAATCCGATGGGTCCCCAGAAGCCCTCAACCCCTCCGCCAGGATACATGGCGAACCGTGTGTCCCCGGTCTGGACCGCGCCCAGGGCCCCGACAAAGCCAGAGGGGGCATTCTGATCGGTCACAGTGAAGTTGATGAACCCAAGTTTGCCCGTTACATAGGCCCGGAAGGGTCCTGAACTGGTCTGGAATTTAGGCCCGAACAGAGCGGTGAGCGGGCGCAGGCGCGTGTTCACAAACTGGGTCGTGACCCCGTCGGAAAACACGCTGGTGAAGTTGCGTTTGAAGTCGTAGGACATTTCGCCCTCGAGCTGAATGTTGGGATGCACGTTGAAAGCGGCCCGACCCCCTACTCCCACGAAATTGATGTGCGGGGTCGTCGTACTGAGATTCAAGTAGTCCGCGAAGACTCCCACCTCGACGTGGTCAGAATCCTGCGCCACTAGCGCCGAAGGCAAGGCCAAACCACAACCTAGCACAAGCAGAAAAATAAAGCGTTTCATCCGTTGTAATTCCTCCTGGTTCGGTCTTCTCTGGCTCACACACGCTTCCCTACAGGCATTTGCCACGGGAAGGAACTGCTGCAGGAGCGGTGCAGGCGGGTAAGCAAGGCATAAGATGCCAGCAGGACGCGGTGGGGTTGGGTGCGAAAATCAGGTCTCTGAACTACTCAATACACCGTTGGTTACAACCATATGCTCCGGAAAACAAAGGGCGCGTATCCGGATAGATCCGCGCCCAAAGCTCGATGCGGATGCGTTACTTCGCCGGGGTACGGTTATCAGCGGACTTCTGTTGTCGCGGCGTCATTGAAACCACCGTGTATTCTCTTTCCTTCTCATCCAGATCTTCCACCTGGAGCAGCATCTTGTCCTTATGGATACGAAACTGGGCGTCTTGACCCACGGGCAGCAGCACGGGATGTTTTTCATCCCGGGGACGGATGCGGTATATCACGGTGTCGCTCTGCAGCAGATATTCCTGGCAGAGCAGGGCGTGGGTTTTCTTATGGGCGGAATCAGTGCCCACCATTTCCCCGACAAAGCTTTTGCCGCTGTTTTCATCCATGCCGCACTCTACCGAGTCCATTTGGAGTAAAGTGCCGCTCTGATGGACTTTTGGCTCTTTGGCCTGGGCCAGGGATACCAAGAGCACTCCACTCATGAGAATCTTTGTCTTAATCATCTTCATCAATTTTCCTCGTTCTCCGGCTGGCTACGACCGTCACTGTGGCCGTGACATTGATTCTGCCCCAGGAACCGTCGCAGGCACTACATCACCGCAGTCCGAGAGCGGACGTAATCGGGGAAACCCGTAGGCAAGTCCTGACTGAAACCAAAAGGGCTACAAAGAATCATAGGTACAAAGAACCATAGTTGACGTGGTTTGCCCGACCCCGATAGGCTGCTAGCAGTTACCAAGGTCATCACGGAGCGGTTGGTTGAGAAAATCGGGCGCGATGGGGTTTAGCTCGATCCGGAACCAGGCAATGCAAACCCTGCAAGCAGTACAACGAAAAGACAGTTACGCCGCATCTGAATTAGTGCGGCCGGAAAAGGCGACTTGACGGACGCGAAAAAATTACAGGGCGACAAGCTTTCGGAAGCAGATGCGATTGAGCGCGCCAAGCAGGGAGATGCGGAAGC
>DATGYF010000585.1:0-4057 GCA_035298145.1 Terriglobales bacterium
AGGGCGCCTGCTTGCCTTCGGGCGCGGGCCCTATGCCACCGACGCGCAGCACGTTTCTGTGGAATTCGTTCATCCCGTAATCGTGGGCAAGCGCGCGCTTCCCGCACTGGATTTGTCGATCCTGTTCCGTCCCTGGCTCGAGGCCATACTTCATCCCGAAGACATCGTGATGGGATTCGGTCCGCCCGAAGGCGATCCTGAAGTCTGGGCCACGCTGCAGTTGGCCCACTTGCAGGATGCGATGACGTTCGCTCTCCCTGGGATGGAAGGTTCTTACGCGCTCGATGCCCCCACGCAGGACCCATTCATGCACCAGGAAATGATCGAGATTCTTTACCACACGCTGTGGGAAACCGTGCATGTCTTCTTTGAGCATCGTGAACTGGGTCACGAGGTGGGCGAATCGGGGTTCCTCTATCCCTTCCTGGGCACCGAAAAGCAGGGAACCACCGACCTGCTGTCTGAGGTCGCGAGCTCGATTCTGATGAAGGTGCACGACGACGCCAAATTGCGTGGCCAAGTGGCGCGCGAGGAATCCGAGCAGATAAGCAGCACAGCGCTGGCCATTCATCAGCGCCTGCAGCGTGGCGGCAAACTCATTATCTTCGGCAATGGCGGCTCGGCCACGGATGCCAACGACTGGGCCATCGACTGCGTGCTTCCGCCGCTGGGCTTCAGGCCTGTTCCCGCGGTATCGCTAGCTCTCGAGCCCGCCAACATCACGGCCGTGGCCAACGACATTGGTACGGAAGCAATTTTCCTGCGCCAGTTGATCGCGCAGGCCCGTCCGGACGATGTTGCTGTGGCGATCTCGACCAGTGGCGGATCGCGCAACATCATCATGGCCCTCGAAGAAGCCCGCAAGCGGAACCTGCTGACAGTCGCGCTGCTGGGTTACGACGGCGGCGAGATCAAGCGCAAGCGTCTAGCCGATTTTCCTGTGGTAGTGCAGTGTGATTACATTCCCCGCATCCAGGAAGTACAGGCTTCGATTTACCACGTCATCCGCGAAGCGCTGGAGGTGCTCGACCGTGGCCAGGCTTGAGCTCTACGGCACCGCGCGCTGTCCCTACACCGGCGAAATGCGCGATTGGCTGGAATGGAAGCGCTCGGAATTTGTGGAATATGACGTCGAAGCCGATCCCGCAGCCCGCGTGCGCATGCGTGAAGTGGCGCGCGGGCAACGCAACGTCCCGCTGCTGGTGGAGGACGGCAAGGTAATCCAGGTCGGCTGGCAGGGACGCAGTTGCATCGTGGATGTGGAGTGATCATGGCCAGCGCCTGTTCCATTCGGGTCCGCGGCGTGGTGCAGGGCGTGGGGTTCCGTCCGTTCGTGTATCGCCTGGCGCGCGCCAACACGCTTGGGGGATGGGTGCTGAACGGCGAGGAAGGCGTTGAGATCTATCTTGAAGGCGCCGAACAGGGTCTGCAGGCGTTTGTGCGCCAGATGAAAATGCAGCCGCCGCCGGCCGCCCGCATTGCGGAAATGGAAGTGCAGGAAGTCGCGCCGCTGGGCGTGAACGGATTTACTATCCGCGAAAGCCATCGCCGGATGCGGCCGACAGTCCGTATTTCGCCTGACCTGCCGGTTTGTGAAGATTGCCTCGAAGAACTTTTCGATCCCCGCAATCGGCGCCACGGTTATCCCTACATCAACTGCACCAACTGCGGTCCGCGCTACACCGTGGTCCTGGGCCTGCCTTATGACCGTGGCAGCACGACGATGAAAGACTGGCCCCTGGACGATTATTGTGCAGAAGAATTCAGGGATGCGGGAAACCGTCGCTTTCATGCGCAGCCTGTCGCTTGTCCAGCGTGCGGCCCCGGTTATTATCTGCAGCCGCAGGAAAAGACCCTGCCAGGAACAGATTCCGCCATTCACCATGCGGCTGACCTTCTGAACGCAGGAAAGATCGTTGCCGTAAAAGGACTGGGCGGGTATCACCTGGCTTGTGATGCCCGAAATCCCGCGGCCGTAGCGGCTTTGCGCGAGCGTAAATATCGCAAGGAGAAGCCATTCGCGGTCATGGCTCGGGGCCTCGACGAGGTCCGCAGGCTGGTGGAACTTTCGTCGAAGAGTGAAGCTCTGGTCACTTCTTCCGCTCGTCCCATTGTGCTGGCGCCGGCAAAATGTGAGCTCACCGGAGTGGCCCCGCAAAACAACGAACTGGGAGTGATGCTGCCCTACACTCCCTTGCACCATCTGTTGTTCGCCGCAGGCGCGCCGGAAGCTCTGGTCATGACCAGCGCCAACCGCTCGAGTGAACCCATTGCCTATCGGGACGACGATGCCCTGCAGCGACTCTCCGGCATCGCGGATGCATTCCTGATCGGCCAACGCCCCATCGCGCGCCGGGTTGACGATTCCGTCGTTCGCGATGGCGCCTTCGGTCCCGTCATCCTGCGGCGGTCGCGCGGATATGCTCCCGGGGCTGTGGCAGCGGTGCCCTGCGAGCGGCCGATCCTCGCCCTGGGCGCCGATTTGAAAAACTCCACCACTCTGGTGGTTGATGGCCAGGCCTTTGTCAGTCAGCACATTGGCGATCTGGAGCACTACGAGGCGTTCTGTGCATTCCAGGAGACAATTGCCGACCTGGTGGCCATGTACGACGTGGATTGGGATGAAGTGCTGGTCGCGCATGACAGTCATCCGCAGTATGTCTCGGCGCTCCACGCTTCGGATTTGGGCGCGGGTCAAACGGTGGCGGTGCAGCATCATCGCGCGCATGTGGCGTCTGTACTGGCCGAACGCGGCGAGTGGGACAAGCGCGTGCTGGGTGTGAGCTTCGACGGCACGGGTTACGGAGACGACGGCACCATCTGGGGCGGCGAGATTTTTGCAGGAAGCGTCAAAGATGGCTTTGAGCGAGTCGCTCATCTCCGCACCGCTGCGCTTCCCGGCGGTGACGCGGCCGCGCAATACCCGGTGCAGGCTGCGGCCGGCTTTCTGGCGCAGCTGGATTCTTTGCCCGACCTGAGCGCGGCGCCTTTCAGCTTTCCCGAGCGATATAGAAACGCCGTAGAACTGGTTACCAAGGGCGTGCGGACTTTCTCCACCACTTCAATGGGGCGTCTTTTCGATACGGTCGCGGCCCTGCTCGGGTTCACGCGGGAAATTTCTTTTGAAGGGCAGGCTGCGATGTGGGTGGAACAGCTGGCGCGGAGTGCTGCCCGCGTCGAAGCGTATGCCTTTCCCTTCACCGGTGTGGAGTTGGATTTCAGGCCGCTGCTGCAGAGCGTGATCGCTGATCGCCTGTGTGGCCGGGACCCGGGAGAGATCGCGCGTGCCTTCCAGGGAGGCGTTGCCGCGGGTCTGAGGGATTGCGCGATCGCACTTTGCCATGAACACGGCCTCGACACCATCGTACTGTCGGGGGGAGTTTTCCAGAACGAGTTGTTGCTCGAAGATGTAAGGCCGCTGCTGGCGGATGAAGCCCTGTGCATCTGGACAAATCATGCGGTGCCTCCGAATGATGGCGGGATAAGCCTGGGGCAGGCAGCGCTGGCGGCGTTCGCGCCGCCTCTATTTCTTACCAGCTGTCATCCTGAGCTTGCAAAAGATCTGGCATGAAGCAGCTACGAAGTTCGGCGCGTGTGTCGATGGCACGGGCGCTAGTTCACTGCCGGGAAGAGTCGGGGAGGCCGTGATGTTGGGCGGGGGGGCAGTCTTGGGAAGGGCACGGCTTCAGCCGTTCCGATAGGAATTGAAGTCTGTCGCGCTTCAGCGCCCGAGGTCTGCCGCTTGCCCGCAGGAAGGCGCAACGGTGGATTCGTGATATGCGCTAGATCCTTCGGGACAGAAGTCTCTCAGGATGACACCAGAGTGGGCTATCGAAGCAATGCATGAACTTTCCATCGCGATGAGCATTGTCGAAATGGCGCAGGAAGAGGCGCTGCAGCGCGGCGTGCAGGTGAGCGCGGTGCATCTCAAGCTGGGAGCGCTTTCCGGCGTAGTTAAAGAAGCCCTGCTCTCGTCCTACGAAATGGCGTGCGACGACACGCCGCTGCGGGGATCGCGGCTGGTGATTGAGGATGTGCCGGTAGTGATCTTTTGTCC
>DATGYF010000586.1:0-8889 GCA_035298145.1 Terriglobales bacterium
CAAGCCCGCCTGAATGGGATTGTTGGGAGTCGGAAAGTTGCCAGAATTGGTCCAGCCGGCAATGCGCGCACCCTGCAGGCTATCCACTGCGATACCCAGACCCACGTCCGTGCCGGAACCACCCAGATACGAAAAGTACGTAAAAGGCAAAGTGGTGGTGGTGCAGGTTGAGCCCGTGCACGGCGTTCCAAATTTGGCTACGAAGGCGTCGCTGGCGGTGACTCCCGTCGGACAGGGGGAAGGGTTCGCGGGATTGTCCAGGCATCTCTGAAAGGGCGTGGTAGTGCTCGGAATGGTGAAATCCGTCGAGGAGGTCGAGCCGGTGATGTAAACGCTCAGTCCGGAATCGAGAGCGATGCCGTATCCCACATCGCTTCCGGTGCCGCCCAGATAGCTGGAGTAAATCAGCTGAGCCCCCGAGGAAGCAGCCGGATTGATCTTGGCGACAAAAGCATCGGGAGCAGTCACGCTGGTGGAGCAACTGGGAGGGTTCGTAGGAGGCGTTGCCGGCGGCGACGTGTCGAGACAGCCCTGGTAGGCGTTAAGAATGGGAAAGTCCGTGGCCGTGTTTCCCGTGTGCTGGAAGTTGGTCCCGCCCGTGATGTACACATTGGCGTTCGCATCCACGGCGATTCCACCGCCCAGGGTGACGCCGTTGACCGGATCGCCCCCACCAAAGTATGTGGAATACACCAGGCTGGGAAATCCAATCAGCGTGGGGTCAACCTTGCTGACAAAAAACTGGCTGGTGCCCAGGGAAGCGGTCTGAATCGCGCCCAGTGTGGCGGGAAATGAATGGGTCGCGTCGGGCAGGTCGGTGGAAGTGGTGGTGCCAATGACGTAAATCTTGTTTCTGGGGTCGAGCGCCACTCCGCGCGCGGACTCTGTTCCGTTACCCGAAAGATAGGTGGAGTAAAGAAGTGTCTCCCCGACCGGATCCAGTTTGCTCACGAAGGCATGCGCGCCCGCGCCGGAACGAGTGGCCTGAAAAGCCGACGCCGTGCTGGTGGGAAAATCACTGGAAGTCGTCGTGCCCACCACCACCACGTTGAATGCGGAGTCCGCCGCCACCCCGGCGGTGGTATCGACGCCGTCACCACCCAGGTAGGTGGAGAACACAACCGCGGATCCGGCCGCGTTCAGCTTCGTCACAAAAACATCGGGGGCCACGGCCGGCGCGGTCTGAAATGCCGGAGGCGTAGCCGAGGCCGCCGGGACAACCGGAAAGTTTGCCGACGTGGTAGTGCCTGCGAAGTAGATATTGGAGGAGGCGTCGATCGCGATGGCCGGACATCCTGAAGGCGGCGAAAGCACTCCCGCGATCACGACGCCCGCAATGCCGGAACAAGCTTCACTGACGCTGCCGCCAAAATACGTCGAGTAAGTCAATACCGGATCAATCACCAGGGCGCGGCGGCGATCATAAGCTGCGAGGTCGAAGCCAACCTTGCCGTCCTCCCGCAAGGCAAAGCGTCCCGCGACCGGGCGTTGCTCGGATCCAAATTGCTGGTAGATACGCGGAGCGTTCAGCCGTACTTCGCCGTTGCCGATAGCCAGAACCAGATTGCCCCCGCCATCGAGCCTGGCTTTTTCCTGACCCTGGAAGCGCCATGCGATGGCGCTGGGGTCGGCGCCGGGAGCGACTTCGAAGTCGTACTCCAGTTGGCCCTGGTTGCCGTAGTACACCAGATCGACGCCGGGATAGACATCCTGATATCGCACGCGGGCAAATTGCGGAATGTCGCGGTGCCACTTCGCCGGGTCGTTGCCCACGAAATAGTTGCTCCTACCGGGGAGTGGGCTGGCCCCAGTGACTGCCGCGGCGCGGTTTGCTCCAGCCAACTGCATGCGCACCACTGATGTACCCGAGGATGACGGGTTCGAGGACGGCGAGCGGAGAGCAAGAATCGCCTGGTCCGGCGTCAGGAACAATCCGTAGCCGGCTCCGCGCGCCAGAAAGTTGACCCGCCGTTCGGTCTGACCCTGATTGGGCTCAAAGCGCAGTGGGAGCTGGCCCAAATCAACCTGGACGCTGGGGCGGTTCGAAGCAACATCAGAACCGGCCAGAATTTCCGTGATGGAGGCGCTCCGGCCCGTAGCGGTCAATTGCCACGAAGCACTTGACCGCAGAGCCAACCCTCCTAATAGCAGCAACCCGAAGCACAGCAGGACAGGGCTATATCTTGTTCCCAACGCCCGGAAATTCAATGTCACTAGCTCCTCCGAATATCCCAATTCATGGAAGGAAAGAAAGACGGCACGCAGGCGACAGCCCGGCACACTCCCGCCATGCGGCATGCGTACTTGTCACCAGAATAAGGGCAAAAAATTAAGTAACTACTTAAACATCTGACGGATAGCCTGTCAAGCCGCGCACCAGCCGCTCGCCCTGCGATGGTCAGATGCGGCCAGCAACTGCTCGAGATGCCGAGGGGAAACACAAAACTGCGGTTGCCCCGGAAGGAATCCGGAGATTGTGGTCAAACCGTGCGCCGATCTGCAAACTTTTTCACTCGTAAATATGAGGAGAAGGGCAGAGCCTGGCGCAACTCATTAATGGCTATGATCGAAATGCCTTATCTTTGGCTTGGCCCTGATGGCAGTGCGCGTGCATCCATCCTTACTTCGCATTAGTCTGCAATGTAAGCTTTAAGGATCCTCCCCCGGGGCCCTCCCCACTGCTGTCGCATTAACCGAGTCTGTTCCAGGTAGTTTTTGCGCTTGCAAACCATTGCTGAATAAGTAAATCTGGCATCACTAGTTGTCTTATCACTGGAAGGTGCCTGCCGTCCGGGGTGAACTTTTGGGTGAATCAGGATTCATGCATCTGCGTAGAGATAGTTCAATGCAAGCTGCGACTCAGGAACGACGTACCATGCGACGCTTCGACATGCGTCTGCCAGCATCGGTCCGGGTGGCGGGCAACGGTCTCAGCGACCTGTTGACGGAAACTCAGAATGTAAGCGCGCGCGGGGTCTTTTTTTATCTGGATCGTCCTCTGGCCGAGGGCTCCCGCATTGAAGTGACCATGACGTTTCCGCCCCACGTCACTCTTACCGAACCGGTGCGGGTGCGCTTTATCGCCCGGGTGGTGCGGGTGGAAAGCTCGCCGTCGGTTTCCAGCATCGGCGTGGCCGCGATGATCGAAGAGTACGAGTTCCTGCGCTCGAGTGCGGCGGCAGAGTTCAGCAGTGGCATGCGGTAGCAGCATTTGGCACTTGGCCAAATCATGGTTCGAACTGGATTTGCTGATTGCTATCTTCCCGCCTGATTCAATTCCCCAGTCTGCTTGCTTCGTGGTTGTGACGGGTCCGCATCAGGTCTTGGAAAACCTAAGTCAAAGGCGTCGAACAGGAGTGTCCGACCCACACACGGACTGGTGTTGGCCAACTGCCAAGTGCCAGGTGCTATTTCTTCAACTCCGCAATCTCTTTGCTCAGGCGTTGATAGCGCCGCACTAGAGTGCCGAGGTAAACGATGTGGATGACCCAGGTGGCGGCGTAGGCGGCGTAGAGGAAGTTCATCGTGGGCTCCGGGGTTCAAGCAGAGCTTCGAGAGCCTGGGTCTCTTCTACTTCTCTCCGCAGAATCTCCAGGCGATAGCGGGACCAGCTAACCAGCCCGGCAAAGCAGAGGAAGGCCAGCCAGTTGATCAATAGCACATGCAACATACGCGGATCAATCGAACCTCCACCGCCGATCACGGGTTGAGGGTGCTGGGTGCGGAATATCCAGATGGAGAAATACACCAGCGGAACATCGAGCGCGCCGAACACGGCCAGGGCCGCGGCCAGGACCGGGGTCTGCCCGCTGGTGGAAAAGCGGCGCAGCATCAGGTAGCTGATGTAAATGAGCCAGAGCACCAGGGTGGAGGTCAGGCGAACATCCCAGGTCCACCAGATGCCCCACACCGGACGCGCCCATAGCGGCCCGGTCACCAGGACCACGGTGCAGAACACGACACCGACTTCGGCGCTGACCACAGCCAGCGCGTCCACCCGTTCGCGCGAGAAATATTTCTTAATCAGAAAATACAGGCCCGCGATGGCAAGCCCGGTAGTGGCCACCGACGATGGTTCCATGCCCTGCGGCAGGGGATGAATCACGAAGGCGGCAACGCAAGCTGCGATCGCGATGGCGATGACCGTCCAGTTCGTCACCTTGTCGGCGACCGGGTTAGAACGCACCAGATACTGGATGGAGCACACAAAGTTGATAAAGAACAGAAGGAAGGCCGTCCACGCCGACGGCACGTGATAGTAAAAGATACGCTGCACGTTCCCCATGGTCTGCTCCGTAGGAGCGGCCACGAGCGCTTCATAGAGCGCGTAGCTCAGCAGGACAGCAGTGAGCAATCCGAAAATGGGGAAAAGACGTCGCATGGTCATTCGGCGTTTAGGACCAGTTCGAACAAAAGCAGACAAGCGATAGTAAACACCACGTTGTAAGTGCTAAGCAACACAATCCAGAATTTCGCGGAGAGTTCGCCCGTCAAAATGGCTGTGGTTGCATTCACCATGGCCAATAACGCGGGAATCGAGATCGGAAACAAAAGCAGCGGCAACATGATCTCGCGGCTGCGAGTGCGCAGCGACATGGCGGCAAAAAAAGTACCGTTCACCACCAGCGCCCAGGTTCCCAGCGCTGCTATGGGAAGCAACTGCCAGGCCGCACCCAGCGCGCGCAGCTTGTAGAACATGATGAACAGCGGCGTCATCAAGATCTCCAGCACCGCAACGAAAATAAAATTGCCCAGCGCCTTGGCCAGGAAAAGCGAATTGGCCGGGGCGGGAGAGACGCGATAGGCGTCGAGGACCTGATTGCGCAGTTCGCGCGCCCAGGTCTGGTTGAGCGCGACCACGGCGGCAAACAGAAACGCCACCCAGACCAGCCCGCCGGCAATCTGCCGCGATTCTTCGGCGTTGGGGTCGAAGGAAAAGCTGAATACCACGACCACCAGCAGCGAGAAAAACAGCATGGAGTTGATGGCGTCTTTCGATCGCCACTCCAGACGCAGGTCTTTGGCTAATGTCGCTCCGGTTACGCCCGATGGAATCGCCGATGTTTTGCTCATCGCGTCTCCACGGGCTGGAGCTCGCGACTGCGATGCGTGATCTGCCCGGCTTCCATCCAGACAAATTCGTCGGCGGCTCCCTCCAGCAAGGCGGCCTGGTGGGTCACTACAAAAATCGTCTTGCCATTGTCGCGCATCTGCGCCAGCAGCGCGACCATGGCGCGCGCCGAGCGCACGTCCACGTTAGAAAAAGGCTCGTCCAGCAGCAGGATTTTAGGATCGTTGAGCAGTGCCCGCGCCAGCGATAGCCTCTGGCGCATGCCCTGCGAGTATTGCGCCACCGGACGGGCCAATGTGGGATCGAGACCCACCGCTGTCATATTGTCAGCATCCCGCGAGGAATCCGCTAGCCCGTAGAGCCGCGCGAAGTAGCGCAGGTTTTCCATGCCGCTCATTTCGTCATAGAGCAGCGACGGATGCGCCATGTACCCCAGTTCGTGGCATACCGATCGCACGTCTGTGGTCCCCAGAATCGAGATGCTGCCGCGGGTCGGGTGCGCCAGTCCGGCGAGCGCGCGCAGAAGTGTCGTCTTCCCTGCTCCGTTGTCGCCGAGGATTACGTAGAGCCGTCCTGCAGCAAATTCAGCGCTGACTCCGCGGAGCGCCGCGAAGCGGCCAAACTGCTTCACCAACGCTGTCAGCGTAATGATGGGAGAAACATCCACGCCAAAGGAAGATACCACGTAGGGGCGGGTGTCCTCACCCGCCCGGCGGAGCGAAGCTCCGCACGGTTGGGAAGGGATTGGGATGAAGAGAGCCGGCCGCCAGAAGATTCAGGCCGCAAAACCGGAGGCGAGCTTCGCCCGCCCGGACGAGGTGGTCCGGGCCTACGTGGCTTTACATGGAGGATTGTGTGCCGGGCTGCTGGGGCGCGTATTTCGAGGCGCACTTGGCTTGCAGCTGCTTGGCGTGGAAGACGCCGTCGCGGCCAAAACTGCCATCGGCCAGGGCCTGGGAGTTATCTTTGAAAGTGTCCGGAGGCGCTTCGGTTCCGCTGTAAACCACGGGCAGGAGCTGATCGTTTTCTACCAGCGAAAATTCCACGCGGGTGCCCGTGCGCTTGATCGAACCCGGCTGGACATTCCCGGCCACGCGCAAGTGCTTGGTGTAAGCGCTGTCGCCCATGCCCCGCAGTTCCTTGATGGTGACGTAATAACTCTTGCTCTCCTGCACCCCGGTGTACGCCAGATAACCCATGGAGAGCAGGATCAGCGCCACGGCCCCGCCGAATTTAAGATATTTCCCGGTTTCGCCCGCCATAAATAACCACCAACATTAAGACTCTATTCCTGCCTCTGGCGCGGGTCAAGATGTCCGGATGGCCGATATAATGCCACCAGTCCCTGTATTCCAGCGAGGCCTGATGATCCATCCCTGGCATGACGTGACCCCCGGCGACAAATTGCCCCAGGAGTTCTACAGCATCGTCGAGATCCCTTTCGGATCGAGCGTCAAGTACGAACTCGACAAGGTCAGCGGCCTGATCAAGCTGGATCGTGTGCTCTACTCCGCCGTGTACTATCCTGCTAACTACGGCTTCATCCCCCAGACCCTCGCGGAAGACGACGATCCTCTCGACGTGCTGGTGCTGTGCCAGGAGGCGGTGGTGCCGCTCACGCTGATTCACGCCCGCACCATCGGGTTGATGACCATGATTGATACTGGAAAGAAAGACCACAAGATCATCGCGGTGGCCACGCAGGACCCGGAGTTTAACGCGTACCAGGAGGCGGCGGAGATGCCTCCCCACCGCTCGCTCATGCTGCGGCGCTTTTTTCAGGATTACAAGCAACTGGAAGGCAAAGCGGTGGAAGTGGATGAGATCCAACCTGCGGCTGAGGCCTATCCCATCATCAACGATGCCTTGCATCGCTACAGCGAGCAGCGGCGCAAGGGCTTCAAAGGATTCGGCGGGCACTAAGGATTTGGCTTTTCCCTCATGTTCGGCTTTCCGAGGGCAGGATGCCCTCGGGACAGCCGGCGGGACGCCGGCGCTACCTTCCGAGCCGCCAGTATCTCGGACCGTGTGGACTGGGTGGCCTGTTTGGATTGTGTGGTCGCGGGCGACTCGCCCGCGGCTTTTGACGTTGACGCCAATCCTCAAGCCCACGGCCTTTGAGGTTGAACTCGTACTACGCGGGCGAGTCGCCCGCGGCCACACAAGTTCACACAGGATTAATGCCGCGTCTTGCCTAGTTCTTGCCCAGAGCTGACAGCGCCGCTTGTTCCCGGCGGGCTTCCTGCGCGGGGATGAAGTCCGCGTCGGCATTCTTCCAGAGTTGCAGGAGTTGTTCGTAAGTCCGGGCGGCCGCCGCCGGATCAGTCTGGGTTTGTGCCCGCGCCGTTCCCAGCAGACAGAGAGCGTAGTCGGGGATCTGCGATGTCCCGTTCGCGCCTTCACCCAGGGAGATGGCACGATAGCGAATGCCGGGCTCGAAGTCCGATACGGCCTGCTGCGCATTCTTCAGCTCTAAAGATGCCCGGCCCTGCAGGTGAGGAACCTTCGACACCAGCAGGTAAGGAGCGGCGGAAGACAGAAGTCCGGCGACCTGCTCGGGGTGATGTTGCATCAGTGCCACAGCGGCCTTCACTTCAGGCAGATAGATTTCGTTGACCAGGGTATTGGTGGGCACTTCCGCGGCCAGGCGTTGAATTTCCGCAAGCGCCGGGCCGGTATCGCCGCACAGGGCGAGGGCCAGCGCCGCGTCGGGGACAGTCGCGGCGGAATGGTCAAGCGTCAGCCCATGACGCGCGGAATCGCGGGCCGCCGAACAGTTCGAGACCAGGGCATCGTGCAGGGCCTTGACCGAATAAATTCCGCCCGCGGCGTCGGGCAGGTGTTGCTGTTCGGCTCTCTGCGCTGCGTGCTCCCACAGCCGGTCAGCGTCATGCATCTTGCCCATGGAAAAGTAAATGGTCGCTGCGCCCGATTCGATGGCAAACCCGTCGGGACGGACGGCAGCCCACTGCACGTGCTTGTCCCAGTCCGGCCGGTTGGACAGGAAATCGTCCGTCATGGCATTGCTGTGGTAGTTGGTGTCGTCACTGCCGCCCTGGTCCATCGCTTCTTTCAGGTAGCGCTCGCCTTCCTGCAAGCGGTCCATGCCAATAAGCATCCCTGCCGCATTGTTGGCGGCAACGTTGTTCCACTTGGCAATTTCCCAGGTCTTCTTGAAGCCCGCAAGGGCTTGTTCCATGTCACCCACGAGCCCGTAGGCGTTGGCCAGGTTGTTCCACGCGGCAGCATCCCGCGGATAGGTCGCGACAAAGAGTTTGTAGGATTGCAGGGCCTTGGGCAAATCGAATTGCTGCAGCGCGTATTGCGACTCGATGTACATGCGCTCGCGCTCGGTCACGCGCTCGCGCAGGTCATAAGCTTTCTTCAGATACTCGATAGCTTTGGTGAACGCGCCCTGGTTGCCGTAGGCCACACCCAGGCGCGCGTATCCCATGGCAAAACTGGGATCGAGCCGCAACGCCTCCTGATAGAACGACGAAGCCTGGGGAAAGTCGCGGCCCATGCGATGCTCATCCTCGCCCAGTGAAAACGCGTGGAAGGCCTGCAGCGAAGTTGTGGTCACATTGGTATAGGGCGTGGAGAGCTTCTGGATCGAAGCCATCGATTCGCCCAGGCGCGCCCGCATTGCGGTGGCGGCCTTCGAGACAGCCTGCAGAACCGCCGTTTTATCCGGAGCAGTGACCTGCTCTCGCGCGAACACTTCTCCGGTGGCGCAATTTACCGCATTGATCGAAATCACATAGGAGGGTCCCAGACTGGCAATGGTCCCTGAGAGATAGGCCTTCACGCCCAGCCGC
>DATGYF010000587.1:0-24934 GCA_035298145.1 Terriglobales bacterium
GCCGGAGGCTAGTGCATCGCGCATCTGAAGACGGGCTCGTGAGAGCCTCGTCTTGACGTTCGCTTCCGAGAGGCCGAGGATCTGCGCGGTTTCCGTGATGCTGAGGTGGTTTACATCGCGCAGTACCAGTATCTCGCGGTATTTCTCGGGGAGAGATACCAGGGCCCTGGTGAGGGCATCACGAAGCTCGCGGCGCTCCAGGGCCTGTGAGGGAATTTCCCGCCAGTCCGCGAAATCCTTTGGGATGTAATCGCCATCGTCACTTTGCTGTCCCTGCTCGATCGATTCGTACAAATGCCGCCTGTCCTTGCGCAGCCGCATTTTCGCTTCATTGATCGCGATCTGGATCAGCCACGTGCTGAACTTGGCCTCCTGGCGAAAACGTCCCAGGGCCTTGAAGGCTTTCAGGATCGCCTCCTGCACCACCTCTTCAGCGTCAGCATCGTTTTTCACGATCGCTACGGCGGCAATAAACACCGCGCGCTCGTACGGCCGGACCAATTGATAGAAGGCTTCGGCATCACCAGCTTGCACCCGCTGTATGAGAACCTGCTCAAGCACGTTCCGCTGCGGCAGGGACGCGAGCTGTGTATCATCTGCGACCGTCGTGCCGATCTGTATCACCATGTTCTCAGCCATTGCACTCGTCATAGGCCGTCTCCTTCAGTTGCTGACTTATGAACTGCGAACAATTGATCTGGGCGACATGTCTTTTCGCCAGGTCTCTCAGCAGGACAATCCCCTGGGAATCCACGAACCATACCTTCTCAAGATCCAGGCTCACCGCTTCGCTCGTCATCAAAGCGGCATCGCTGAGGCGCCGAAGTTCCTCGACCCATGGGCCCACCAGCTTGCCCTCCAACTGAAAGTTCGTGGCCTCGCTCGACTGATTCGTCACCGAAATCTTGAGCACTGCTTGTTCCTCCGAAGACACCATGGCTAAAGCACTCAGCGCACCAATTCCGCGATCGACTTCAGCAAGAGGTATGTGTTTGAATTAGAGCGGGTTAACGATTCAGCGCCGAAAAAGATGCTCGCCATGGCCACGACGGTTCGTGGTTTGGGGGACATCGGGTTTCGTGGCCACGAAATATCGTGGGTGGCAGTCTGGGCAAGAAGGCGCGAATGTGGCAGGAGATGGCTAGATCGAACAGGGCGCGGGCCTAAACGTGTTGAGCGCTGTGATGACGATTGCCCGAGGGGAGAATTTGCAGTCTAGGAAGACGGCGCAGGAGAACATGTCTGCATCAAACTCCGATCCAAACCCAACTTTTTCATACGGCTTCGCAGGGTGTTGGGATGGAGATCGAGGATCCTGGCTGCACCATTCGCGCCTTCGATGACCCATTTAGTCTGTGTCAGAACCTCAAGAATGTGACGCTTTTCTACTTGCTCCAGAGAATGAGATTCCCCATTCAAAGACTGCCCAGTAAATGAGACCACTGTCTCGTCGTCGCTCGGCGCCTCGGCGGACAGCGGGAGCAAGTCGCGCCCCAATCGCAGGACTGATCCCCGTGAAAGGACCACCGCCCGCTCGATCACATTCTGCAACTCCCGGATATTTCCGGGCCAGTCGTACTGGCTGAGAATTTTCATCGTGTCCTGCGCCACTCCAATGATTTGCTTACCGAGTTGGCGAGAGTAGCGCTCCACAAAGAACGAGGTCAACAACGGAATATCCGAACGGCGTTGGCGCAATGGAGGCAACACGATAGGCAATACGTTCAGCCGATAATATAAATCAGCTCGGAATCGACCCTCCTGAATCGCTTTGTCCAGATCACGGTTGCTGGCTGCAATGATTCGAACGTTTACCCGAATCGTTCTGCTGCTGCCTAGGGGTTCAAATTCGTGCTCCTGCAGAACCCGTAACAACTTGACCTGTGTGTCCAGGGGTAACTCGCTTATCTCATCGAGAAACAGAGTGCCGCCGTCTGCCAGTTCGAACCGGCCAACGCGACGTTCCAGCGCTCCCGTGAACGCTCCCTTCATATGGCCAAACAGTTCGCTCTCCACCAATCCAGTCGGAATCGCGCCGCAGTTTAGTTTTACCAGCGGACGATTCTTCCGTCCGCTGCGACTGTGGATGGCGCGGGCTATCAACTCTTTGCCGCATCCGGTCTCGCCCATGATAAGGACGGTCGAATCTGTCGGGGCTACAGTTTCGATGTTACGCAGGACCTCCACCAGGGCCCGGCTATTGCCGACAATTTCCTGGAAATTGTGCTCTTTGCTGATTTCTTCCTGCAGGTAAACGTTCTCCTCCTGCAGTCGCGTCTTGAGCGTGGCAATCTCTTCGTAGGCCTGCATATTTGCGACTGACATCGCAATCTGATTGGCCACTTCCTGAAAGAAAAGCAAGTCGTCCTGCGTATAGGCGCCCAATGTGCGGCTGCCAAAGCCCATCACTCCGATCGTCGTCCCGCGGACCATGAGCGGAACCACGCAATGGGACAGCATTCCGGCTGCGTAAAGAGCGTTCTCAACCGTGTACTGCCGTTCGATCTCCAGGTTCTTTCGCAGAACCGGTTGGGTAAAGTCCCAGCGGTGTCCCGACTGCAGGCCTTCGCAATCGATCAACTGGCCGATGGACAAGTCCTCAGGACGAAAGAGGCCTTCCAGCGCGAAGACCCGCAAATCCCGCACTTCCGGGTCATAAAGTGCAAGACCCGCAGAATCAAAAGTCGTTACGTCCTTCAAGACCCGGCAAATCGCCGACAGCAGTTCCTCGCGCCTTAAGCTGGTAATGATCGTATTAGTAATCTCAAGCAGCGTGCGGTTCTTCTGCTCCAGTCGCTGAACGCGGACGAGAGCCGCCTGCAGATTCAGCTCAGCCTTCTGACGCTTCAGTTCGGCCGCCGCCCTCGAAGCGAAAATCTTGACCAGATCGATGGCATGAGGATCGCGTTCCATCGGCTTGTCGTCGAGGATGGCAATGTGGCCGATCACGCGGCTCTCGCTATCGAGCATGGGCACGCCAAGATAGCTTTGCGTTCCCCAGTCCACGAGTCCCGTGTCGAGCGGGAATAAATCCTGCAGACTCTCCTTGTAATGACAGACTTCGCCGTTGAGCACCTTCATGCACGGTGTGTCGGCAATATCGAATTCAAAGAGATCGCCGAAGCGGTCCCCTGCCCACACAGCCAGAACTTTTGCGCGCTTCTGGCCGGCGCAATCTGTGATGAACGCGTATCGCGTGCCCAATGCCGCGGCCAGGTGGCGCACCAGAGTCGGAAAGAAATCTTTTCCCGTGGCCGACGCAGTGCCGATCACAATCGACTTGAAACGCTCTTCCTCGAGATGCCGGTCGGTGACATCGCGCACCAGGCCCACAACCCCGATAATCGTGCCGTCGGCGGCGCGATGAGGCGCAAAGATGCAGGACTCCCATACGTCCCGTCCGCCCGCGGAATGCTTCGGCACCAGGAAGTCGCGAACATCCACGGTTTCCCCGGCTAGCGCTCGTTTCAGTACATCTTCGACGCCGCTTGTTCGTAGTCTTGGAAAAACGTCCACGGCGACGCGTCCCAGAACTTCGTCCGCGCTCTTTCCAGTCAACCGTTCCATGAACGGATTGAAGAGTTGATAGCGCAGTTCCGTGTCGTAAAGAATGATGCCCTGAGCCGCGCCCATGATGACCGCCTCGCTGACCTCGGCAGCGGCCTTTGCGGTTCTCTGAGTGTTTTTAGTTCGGATGCGGGCCATGACCTGGCCGACGATGGGCTCGACGGCGTTATCGGGAAGGGTGAAGGAATCGCTTTCGGTAATAAACCGAATGGTTTTGCGAGTACTGTCCAGAATGACCTGGCAGGTCTTGCACTCGTGCAGGTGTGCTTCGAGGCGCATCCGCAACTGGGGATCGGCCGATTCCTCCAGATACTCTCCAAATTCAGTGAGGAATTCGGCGCAGCTAAGCATCGCCACGCTCCCGGTCGCCCGTGAAGTGACGAGCCAGCCTTTCGCGCAACATCAAACGTCCGCGCAGCACACGCGCCTTGAGCGCGGGCACGCTCAGGTCGAGCGCTCCGGCTGCCTCCTCAGTTGACAACTGATTGATGTCTCGCAAAATCAGTGCAACCCGATACTTCTCCGGCAACTGTGAGATCCCGTCGCGCACAAGTTCGTTCCGCTGAGCGGTAGAAAAAATCTGCTCGGGATCATCCGCCCACCTCTGAATCTGCCGCGGACGAAAGTCATCGTCCTCAACCCCTTCAATCGGCTCGGACGGTTTGCGGTGGCGCAGCATCTCGGTTCCGGTGTTGACGGCAATGCTTATTAACCAGGTGGAAAACTTTGCGCGCCCTTCAAATTGCGAAATGTTCTCGAATGCCTTCAAAAACACATCCTGAGTAGCGTCGCGCGCGTCGTCGAGGTTCCCCAAAAGGTTACCCAGGGTCCCGAACACGCGCCTTGAGTGGCGGCGGACGAGTTCTTCAAAAACATCCACGTTGCCGCCCTGCACTTGCTTGACAAGTTCGGCGTCGGGATCGTAAACGGGAACTTCGTCTGACATAGGACGGACTTCGGCCGCGCGGAGATACAAATCTTTTGGTGTAAAAACTCGAGCTGGCGGGAAGTCAGGGGGAACTCCGAGACCGAACTGTAACGTATTGAAACAATTGGCAAATGCCGCTACTACGATAGCCTGGACAATTTGCGGCTGGGTAAATCCATGACTCTTGAGGGTTCCGGCCTGGAAGCGGTCTTCATTTCCCCGGCTGGTGCAATTCAACTTGCGAACTTCATCCAGCAACGCCTTCTCTGAGGGTGCAATGGATGCCGAGCCGAGGTTGTTTACGATCTCGTCGGACTCTTCGACGGCGACACCGAGACCATCCAGTATCTGCCTTTGCAGTGCGACTCCATAAGTGTTCAAGTTTGACGCTGAAACCACTAACAGTATTTTTTCCTTTTGGATGCGGCTGAGCAGGTCTTCCGAAAGCAGAATCAGCTCGAGAAAACGGACCTCGGCAGCGACAAGATCAGGGCGCAACATCTGGGCGCGGAAGTGACCGGGAATGAAGCCGAGTTGATCACGAAGAACGGAAAAAGGCGCGAAATCTGACGGCGGTTGCGGTTGAGATTTCAGGTAGGGCCCGGCCGGCTGTTCCCACTCGCCCGATTTGGCCATCCTTTCGAATTTGGCGGAAGTGGATGGGGGGCGCTCCAGGTCGTGAGACGGTCGAAGGGCATCTGCAAGGACGCAAAGCATCTGGCCGAGGGCGGTCGTGGTCACGGCTTCAAGAATCGCTTGGTCGTCGAATCCGGCGCGGGTGAGGACTTCAACGTCCTTCGCCGAAATCCAGGGTCCGTAGCAGGCAAGCTTCAGCGTAAAGTTAAGCAGCGCAAGACTTTCCTTGTCATCGCCGGGAGGAGTTTGCGCATAGAGGGCCAGACAATAGTCATTTCGCCGCCCGCCCGCCACGGCCTGAAGCAGGCCTTCCTTTAGCTGCCGGGTTAATTTGCCACCAGTAAGTACAACGGCTGCAATGAGTTGCGCTTCGACCGCGACCGCCTGCGGTAGACAATCCTGAATACGGAACAGGTTCGGCACAAACCCGTATGAGTCCGTGAGTTGGCGGCTGGGCTCGAAGTCGTTCAGGATTGGGGACAATGCGCTCATGACACTGGCGATCTAGGTTATCTCAGAAGCACGCCCGCAGTCGTGCGTCGATATCCCGCGACAGCGGGCCCAAATTGCAATTTGAGCTTTGCCTTATAATGCCTCCATCGTTTTCGCTTGGGGGAAGCACCATGTCTTACCTGCGTAACTCTCCGTTCAATGAGAAAGATTTCCCGGCCTTTTCCGCCATGCGGGAACAGATCGGCTTCTTGCCTAATTTTTACGTTGCGCAGACGTCGCGGCCCGACCTGATTGAAGCCGAGGTCGCTCTGATGGGTACCATCCTGCTGAAGGATGGCGGGCTCTCCCGCAAGCAAAAGGAGTACATCTTCCTGGTCACTTCGGCAGCGAATCTCAGCACGTATTGCGTGACCGCGCACTGCGAAATGGTTCGCATGCTTAAGATTGAAGGACCCGAGCCGGAACAGATCGCCATCGATCATGTCCATGCCAAGATCCCGATGGCCGACAAAGCCCTGCTCAATTTTTGCGCCAAGTTCAACAAGCAGCCATCCAAGACGTCGACCAACGACATTGAGACGCTGCGAACCTACGGATTCACCGAACAGCAGATTCTCGAGGCCGTCGTGATCGTGGGCTTCGCGCAGTTCGCCAATACCGTGGCCTTCGGACTGGGCACGGTGCCTGACTTCCACAATGCAAAGATCAAGGCTGCACTTGGCGAAGGTGAGGGTGCCGGGCAAGGCGTGGTCCGCGAAACTCCCGTGACGTCTTAGTTGTCTATCCGTTCTACGGCCGAATCCCTGGGACGTTCAAGCGGATTCGATAGAGTCCAGTCTTCGCGCACAGGTAGAGTGTCTTGCCGTCGTCATCGCCCCATGCGAAATTGTGCGGATGTTCCGGACCCGCGATGGTGCCCAGGTGTTTCCCTTCCGGTGAAATGATCCAGAGGCCGCCCGGCCCAGACACGTAAAGATTGCCCTTCTGATCGATCTTCAGCCCGTCCAGCGCGTCCTCCCCCTCGGCGGACGTCATGTCGAAGAAAACTTTGCCCTTCGACAGTGTTCCATCCGCATTCACTTCGTAGCGCATGATGATCTTTTTCTTGTCGTCCCAGTTGTCAACATAGAAATACTTCTCGTCGGGAGAGAATGCCAGCCCGTTCGGACCGCTGAGTTCCTTGGTCAGGAGTTGTACGCTCTTGCCGTCCGGTGAGACGCGGAAGACTGCGCTGTACGGCAGCTCTTTGCGCGGATCGTCGAAAAACTTCGGTAGCCCGAACGGCGGATCAGTGAAATACAGCGCGCCGTCTGACTTGTACACGAGATCGTTGGGGCTGTTGAGGCGCTTGCCCTCATAGTGGTCAGCCAGCACCGTAAGCTGGCCGTTCTTCTCCATACGAACCACGCGGCGATTACCGTGTTGATTGATAGTGAGACGGCGCTGCCTGTCGAGCGTGAGCCCGTTCGAACCGGGTTGACCGTACTCGCCGATGTCCATACCGCGGTAGCCGCTCTTAGTCATAAAAATGGAGAGCTGGCCGTCCTGCGTCCACCGGTAGATTACGTTGTTGTTGGGGTCGCTGAACAGAAGATAACCCTCACTCTCCTCATTGCGCGGCACCCATATGGGGCCTTCGGTGAATAAAAATCCTCCAGCCAGTTTTTCGATCTTCGCGCCGGCTGGAACAATTTCGTCCAGTGCCGGATCTTTCTTTGTGATCTGTGCCGGGGTGTCACTGATTGCAACTTTGGGTGACTTGTAGAAGTCAAGCGTCGCAGACTTGATCCAGATAAAGTTCTGCGGGCTGTAGGAAATCGGGCCGTTGATGCCGAAGACCGCAAGCTGAATGCGTTGGCCGGGTTGCGCGTTTCGAGTGAGGATGACCCGATTCGGCGCGTTGAAGCCTTTGACTACGGGTCCTCCGGGCTGCCCGAGCACGCGTGGCATCTTGCCGTTGACCCAGACCTCGGCATAATCGTCGATCACGATTTCAAAAGCGACGGTTGACCCTGCGGTGCTGAAGTTCCCAATCTTCTCCGGAATTTTGACATTGATGCGGTACCAGTTGAAACAAACTTTGGCTGTAGAGCGTCGCTGGTCCAGCGTCGTCGCATCGATGGCTTCCCACTGCAAGTCGTCGAAATCAGCGACGCCGGCGTGGGGTTCGTAGTCGTAAGTCTTGCTAGCAGCGCCACTCGGTTTCAGATCGGGGCCAACGGCGCGGGAATCGGCATCCACGACCTTCACGTCGTGGTAACGCCACTGGCCCTGCACCAGGTTGACCCCCTCCCGCGATGCCAGATCGACTACCGCATCCGGCCGGCCGAATGGGGGATCCTGGATAGACTGGCCTGTGGCTCGCAGGACTGCCAGCGAGATGATCGTCGTCAAAAGCGCTGCGGTCGCGGTAAATCGCCAATCGTTCTTGAGTAGGTTTTTCACTGGAGTTCTCGCTTAACGGACTTTCACAACGTAGTAGAGGAACGGATTGGTAACTTCCAGGAACTGGTGCGGCACGCCACGCGGCACGATGACAACGTCCCCTTTCGCGATTTGCCGGGTTTGCCCCTCGCGGATGCTGCTCCCTCGTAGTTCGTCGGGCCCAGTGGTTTTGGCATCAACAGCCTCGCCCCCGGTGACGACTGTCGCAGACCCTTGCAACACATAAATAATGTCGGCGTCCTTGGCGTGAATCTCAGCCTGTCCGGGCTTTTCGCGGCGGCTGGCGTGAACCATGTAGTTGCGGCCACTGCCGTCGAATAGCACCGCGCCCTTGGAGAAGGCTTCGTCAACCTTGCTCTTCTCAAAGTAAGACACCGCTGGCGCGGGGTCTGCGGTCACGCTCATGGCACCGTGATCGAAAGCTTTCGATCCGGCGATCGCCAGTTGTTCATCCTGATCGGCGGTGGCCGCGCCGCTCACGCCTACCCCACCCACAATCTCACCGTCCACGAGAATAGGAATGCCCCCGATCAAAGGAGTGAAATTTTCCAGAGCCGTCATCACGGTGCGGCCTTTGCCACTCGAGTTGATGAGTTCTTCGAAAACGCGCGTGGGCTTCTTGAACATGACGGCGGTCTTGGCTTTGCCGATGGAAATGTTTGCCCCGGCTGAGAATGTGCCATCCAGCCGCTCCAGCGCCATCAGGTTGCCGCCATCGTCCACCACGGCGATTACGCCTCCAGGAGCTTTCAATTTCTGCGCTTCAGACTTCGCTGCGCCAATGACGCGCTCCGCGCCTTGCAGGGTGAGCGTCTTTTTGTCCACGGTTTGAGCATTCGCAAAGCTCGCAAGGCACAAAATCATCGCTGCGAATCCCCGACGAGATAAGTACATTTGGATATTCATAGTTTTCTTCTCTCTGAATTTCAGGGGCGGTCCGTCCAGGTTCGAGCCGGCTTGCGCCCCTTGGCTTGAGCGGCTGTTTACTTGACGGGCGAGCTGAAGCTGGCCTCGCCCAAATTGACCTCGGCAAACGCGCACCAGATCACTACCTTCGACACATTCTTCACATAGCTGGGCACGATGATTTCCTTCTTGTAGTTGGTTCCGATGAACGCCTTGGTCTTCAGCTTGTCGACCAGATACACGTTGCCGTCGGAATCCACCAGTTGCCAGTGCGGGTCCGGTGTGTCCGGCACGACGAAGTCGTCCGACAGGGTGAGTACGCTCTTGCCGCCTTGCGTACTGTGGGTGACGTGTCCTTGATTGGCTTTCGGACCCTGAAATTGGCTCGAAGTGTGCATGTCTTGAGCCAGCGCTGAGATGGCGAACATCATCGCCGCCATCACCAGTCCCCGGAGAGCAAACTGCATTGCCTTATTCATGTTCATTCCTTCTGCTTGAGATTGATTCGTGAGCCTCACGCACTGAGCGATGAATCGTTAACGATTCGCGAACCCGATTTGATGTGGGCTCAAGTGCCGTGCTGAGCTGCTCACGTGGCGATGGGATTCGAAACTGCCCACAATGTTTCAAAAAGCCTGGAAACGTGAAGACGAGTGGCGGGTGTCACCTTCTCGGCATCGGGGCATCTAACACACGGTGGTATACGTGCCCAACCAATCCGCTGTGGTACAAATCGATTGCCGTCAGATCCTCAGAGAGTTGTCCGACTACCTCGACGCTGATCTCCCGCCTCAACTCCGCCTACAAATCGAGAGACACCTTAAGGAATGTGATCACTGCACAGCTGTGTACGACGGCATGAGAAATGTCGTGCGATTGCTGGGCGACGAGAAGGTTATTGAACTGCCCGAAGGTTTAAGCGAGCGACTCTACAAGCGTATCGTGTCAGATGCATAGGCGGATACAGAGACAGATACTGACCATCCAGTCGCTGGCTGCCGGCAAGACTCTTCTGAACATTCTCTGAGCGCAGATACGACAAGAGAGCCGGCGATAGTGTCCGCCCCACCTCGGACGCTTCCCGAGGAACGTCTTTCTACCACGCTGGTTCTCAAGTCCGTCATCCACTGACTATGAACCCGAGCGTCAAATGTCACTTCTTTCCCACATCCGAATCAGACCTCCCAGATCATGAATGCCACCGAGCACAACTCTCCGGTCGAAACGCCGAACCTGGCGGTCGCGCAACTGCAGAGGCCGACTCAAGCTGCGATGTCACCGGCGCACAAACTGGGCGCCCTGGCGTCTGTCGGTCTCCACTGGCCTGAATATCTGATGGAAGCGGGTTTGCTCGGTGCCTTCATGGTGTCGGCTTGCGTCTTTGGGGCACTATACGAGTTTCCGCAGTCACCCATCCATCAGGCCATCATGTCTCCTGTGCTGCGGCGCTTGCTGATGGGAATGTCCATGGGCCTCACTGCTATCGCGATCATCTATTCGCCCTGGGGAAAACAGTCGGGTGCGCACATCAACCCGTCGGTGACGTTCACTTTTTATCGATTGGGCAAAATTAAGGCTTGGGATGCGCTCTTCTATATAACCGCGCAGTTCCTGGGAGCGATCCTGGGGGTGCTCCTGGTCGCGCGCTTTCTAGGCAAGCAATTGTCAGATCCGGCAGTGCGTTATGTCGTTACCTTGCCCGGGCCGGATGGCCCGTGGGTGGCCCTCTCCGCGGAGTTCACCATCGCATTCATTCTGATGTCCGCCGTTCTGTATTTTTCAAATCATCACCGCCTGGGCCGTTACACGGGACTCTTTGCCGGCCTGCTGGTCGCAACCTACATCACCCTGGAAGCGCCGTTCTCCGGGATGAGTATGAATCCTGCTCGCACCGTCGGCTCGGCTTTCCCTCCCATGATCTGGGATGGGCTCTGGATCTACCTGACCGCACCACCGCTCGGCATGCTGGCCGCGGCTGAGATCTACCTTTGGCGGAGAGGCCGGCTGGCAGTGAAGTGCTGCAAACTTCACCACGACAACGACAAGCGCTGCATTTTTTGTGGAGCCAATGGAGGATTCGTATCATGACCGACAATCGCTATGACGTGATCATCATCGGAACCGGCGCGGGCGGCGGAACGCTCGCCTACCACCTGGCGCCTTCCGGAAAGCGGATCCTGATTCTCGAGCGCGGCGACTATGTCCCTCGCGAGAAGGCGAACTGGGATCCGCAGCTCGTGAACGTGGACGGCCACTATAACGCCAAAGAGTCCTGGCTCGATAAGGACGGTAAAGACCTGCATCCCCACACCAATTACTATGTCGGGGGCAACACCAAATTTTACGGTGCGGCACTGTTTCGTCTGCGCAAAGAGGATTTTGGTGAACTTCGTCATCATGGAGGCATCTCGCCTGCATGGCCGATCAGCTATGACGATCTCGAATCGTACTACACACAGGCCGAGAACCTCTATCAGGTGCACGGAAATCGCGGAGAAGATCCGACCGAACCGCCGGCGAGCTCCCCCTATCCCTGGCCCGCGGTCAGCCATGAGCCACGCATTCAGCAGCTCTCCGACGATTTTGCGCGTTCGGGCCTGAAGCCCTTCCACGTTCCGGTAGGCGTCATGCTCGACGAGAAGAACCCGCGCAAAAGCCGCTGCATCCGTTGCAACACCTGCGACGGTTTTGCCTGTCTGGTCGGGGCGAAGTCCGACGCGCAAGTAGTGTGCATTGATGAGGCCATCAAGCATCCCAACGTTACCCTCCTGACAAATTCGCTGGTAAATCGGTTGGAAACGGATTCGTCAGGCCGTGAAGTGAAAAGTGTGATCGTGGAGCGCAACGGTAGCCTGGAGGCCTATTCCGCGGATCTGGTAGTCGTCTCGTGTGGAGCAATCAATTCGGCTGCACTTCTCCTGCGCTCCGCCAATGACAAACACCCGCGCGGATTGGCCAACAATTCCGACGTCGTGGGCCGCCATTATATGGGACACACCAACTCGGTAATGATGGCGATTTCGAAATGCCCCAACCCGACGATTTTCCAGAAGACGTTGGGCGTCAATGACTTTTACTTCGGCTCGAAAGATTTCGAGTACCCCATGGGACACATCTCGTTCGTCGGCAAACTGGATGCCATCACCCTCAAGGCTGGGGCCCCGGCCATCGCGCCTAACTTCACGCTGGATCTGATGGCTAAACACTCGCTCGACTTCTGGCTTACTTCCGAAGATCTGCCCAATCCGAACAATCGCGTCACCATCGACCGTGACGGCAAGATAGTCCTGAGCTATACGCCAAATAACCTGGAAGCCCATGAAAGGCTTCAAAACAAGTTAAAGCAGGCCATGAAGCAGACGAACTGCTCGATGCACGGTCACGAGTGCCATCAAGGACTGTTTGGGCGAAACCTGTACGTTGGACAACGTATCCCGCTTGCTGGCGTGGCCCATCAGAACGGTACCATTCGTTTTGGACACGACCCGAAAACATCGGCGCTGGACGTGAACTGCAAAGCCCATGACCTCGATAACCTCTACGTGGTGGATGGCAGTTTCTTCCCGTCGAGCGGGGCCGTCAATCCGGCGCTCACCATCATGGCAAACGCATTACGGGTTGGCGATCACCTGATGAAGCGCCTGGGCGTGTCACAGGTGGAAAGAACTTCACAGCCAGTGTTGGCGGAGGTCTGAAGAGTAGCGCCGGCCTCCAGCGCTGCATATAAATCTTTATGAAAAGCAGTTCACTAGCGATTCGTTCGGCATATAGAGCAGCGTTGATCTGGGCGCTCCTGGCGGTCTTCGCTGTTCCGCCAGCCTTTACCCAACAACCTCCCCCGCTGATAAACGGAGTAGACGCAATCGGAATCACCGTCTCCGACATGGATCGTGCATTGGAGTTTTATTCCAAGGTCCTCACCTTCGAAAAGGTATCGGACACCGAAGTTGCCGGCGAGAACTATGAGCATCTCCAAGGCGTGTTCGGATTGCGTATGCGGGTGGTGCGAATGCGGCTGGGAGAAGAGTCCATCGAACTCACCGAGTATCTGGCGCCGAAAGGTCGTCCGATCCCGGTTGATTCACGCAGCAATGATCGCTGGTTTCAGCACATAGCGATCATCGTCAGCGACATGGACAAGGCCTATGCCCGGTTGCGCGAGAACAAGGTGGAACACGCGTCGTCGGGACCACAACGACTTCCGGACTGGAACAAGAATGCGGCAGGCATCTCAGCGTTCTACTTCAAGGACCCAGACGGGCATCCGGTGGAGGTCTTGCAATTTCCCCCGGACAAGGGCCTGGAGAAGTGGCACCGCCATACGGACAAGATATTTCTCGGTATTGACCATACCGCAATCGTAGTGGGGGACACGGACGCCAGCATCAGGTTCTACCGCGACCTCCTCGGAATGCACGTGGCAGGAGAGAGCGAAAACTACGGCACCGAACAGGAGCACCTGAACAACGTATTTGGCGCCCATCTGCGAATCACAGCGTTGCGAGCCGCAAGCGGACCGGGAATTGAATTGCTGGACTATCTGGCTCCTCGCGACGGACGGCCCTTCCCCACGGATGAACATGCCAACGACATCGTTCACCGGCAGACCATCGTATCGACTCGAAGCGCCGACGCAATAGCTCGTCAACTGCAATCCAGCCGCGTGAACTTTGTGTCTTCTGGCGTCGTCGCGAATCAAACGGGACAATTGGGGTTCAACAAAGCTTTTATAGTGCGGGATCCCGACGGCCACGCAGTTGAATTCGAGGAAAAGTAAGGTAGAAACATGAGCAGTGACATTCTAAGTAAGGCGTTCACCACCACCCACGCCCTTGAACTCGAATACCGCAAGCTTTTCATTCTGCGGGAGAGCGGAAGGGGAAGCGGAATCGAGCCGTCCAATCGAATCGAGGAAGGCGGCGATCGACCGCTCAGTGCTGAGTTAGCCTGTTTTGCGGACGCGATTTGGCTTTAGGAGAAACTGTCATGACACAGGAAGAGATTCGACTGTCAGAATCCGGGGCGCGCCGGAAACACTGGAAGCGCTGGGGGCCCTACCTCAGCGAACGTGCGTGGGGCACCGTACGCGAAGACTACAGTCCGTATGGAAATGCCTGGGAGCATTTGTCGCATGACCAGGCACGTTCACGCGCCTACCGCTGGAATGAAGATGGGCTGGCCGGCATCAGCGATCGGAAGCAGATGATCTGTTTCGCAGTGGCACTGTGGAACGAGCGCGATCCCATCCTGAAAGAACGAATCTTCGGCTTGACGGGCAACGAAGGCAATCACGGCGAGGACGTGAAGGAATACTACTTCTACCTCGACAGCACTCCAACGCATTCCTACATGAAGTATCTCTACAAGTATCCCCAGGCGGAATTTCCCTACGGTCAGTTGGTGGAGGAAAACCGGCGGCGCGGCAAGAATCAGCCGGAATTCGAACTGCTCGACACGGGAGTATTCAATGACAATCGCTATTTCGACGTGTTCGTCGAATATGCCAAAGCCGACACCGAAGACATCCTGGTCAAGATCGCGGTCGCGAACCGTGGGCCGGAAGCGGCCAATATCCGATTGCTGCCGACGGTGTGGTTCCGCAACACATGGTCCTGGGGAGACCCAACCCGGCGGCCCGAACTACATGAGGCGCGGCCTGCGCCCAACCCGGTGATCGAGCTCAATCACAATCAGCCCGGCAATCGCTGGCTGCATTGCGAGGGATCACCAGAGCTGTTGTTCACCGAGAACGAAACCAACGCCCGTCGGTTGTTTGGAGTCCAGAACCACACTCCGTACGTCAAGGATGGCATCAACGATTACATCGTGCACGGCTCCAGGGATGCGGTAAACCCGGAACATGCAGGCACCAAAGCGGCTGCGCACTACCAACTAACGATCGGCGCGGGCGAGACCGCCGTTGTCCGTCTCCGCCTCGTTAACTCCGATTTCAAAGGCAAGGACGCCTTCGCCGGCTTCGACAAGACCTTCGCCCTCCGCCGGCACGAGGCCGACGAGTTCTACAACACCGTCATACCGCAGGACCTTTCTGCGGATGCACGGAATGTCATGCGTCAGGGCTTCGCCGGCATGTTGTGGTCCAAACAGTTCTATCACTATGTGATCAAAGATTGGCTTAAAGGTGATCCCGGCAATCCTCCGCCGCCCCCGGAGCGCCGCAAGGGGCGCAACCATGAGTGGACTCACCTCTATAACGCGGACGTAATTTCCATGCCCGACAAGTGGGAGTACCCGTGGTACGCGGCCTGGGACCTGGCGTTTCACTGCATTCCCCTCGCCCTCCTGGATTCCGACTTCGCCAAAGAGCAGCTCACACTGATGTTGCGCGAGTGGTACATGCATCCCAACGGACAGATTCCGGCTTACGAATGGGCATTTGGCGACGTCAATCCTCCCGTCCACGCCTGGGCCGCCTGGCGCGTTTATAAGATCGACAAAAAGCGTAAGGGGAAGGGTGACCGAGCATTCCTGCAGCGCATCTTCCACAAACTCATACTCAACTTCACCTGGTGGGTGAACCGAAAAGACGCTGGTGGCATGAACATCTTCCAGGGAGGCTTTCTCGGACTCGACAACATTGGCGTGTTCGATCGTAGCGCTCCGTTGCCGACTGGCGGCTACATTGAACAGTCGGATGGCACCAGCTGGATGGCGATGTACACCTTGAACCTTCTGGCTATCGCTCTCGAACTCGCAACTGAAGAACCATGCTACGAAGACGTTGCCAGTAAATTCTGGGAACACTTCATCTACATCGCTAACGCAATGAGTCATCGCGGCGACGAACACATGGGGCTATGGAACGAGGAGGACGGTTTCTTCTATGACGTGCTCAAGCTGCCGGACGGCAATCAGTTCCCAATGAAAATCCGCTCCATGGTGGGTCTGATCCCGTTGTTCGCCGTGGAAACGCTGGAGCAGGAGGTTCTGGACAAGCTGCCGGACTTCAAGAAACGTCTGGAATGGTTCATCGACAATCGTCCTGACCTCACGGCAAACCTGGCCTGCATGAGAACCGAAGGCATGGGCGACCGAAGGCTGTTGTCCATCGCCGATGCTGACCAACTCCGGAGCATTCTCAAGTTCATGTTGGACGAGCGCGAGTTCCTGTCGCAATACGGGATTCGCGCCCTCTCTCAGTTCCATCGTGATAATCCGTACAGCCTCACCGCACAGGGCGTGGAACATCGTGTTGACTATGAACCAGGCGAGTCTTCTACCGGACTCTTCGGAGGCAATTCCAACTGGCGCGGACCCATCTGGTTCCCGGTGAATTATCTGCTCGTCGAGTCGCTGCAGAAGTTCCACCACTATTTCGGCGACAATTTCAAAGTCGAGTTCCCCACCGGATCTGGAAAGAGGATGACCCTGTGGGAAGTCGCGGGAGAACTGTCGCGCCGCATGACCAACATATTCCTGCAGGATCAAAACGGCCGCCGACCGGTGTTCGGAAACCTCGAAAAGTTCCAGACGGACCCACACTGGCGTGACCTGGTCCTCTTTCACGAGTACTTCCACGGCGACTCAGGAGCCGGTGTTGGCGCCAGCCATCAGACGGGATGGACCGGCGTAGTCACCAAGTTAATGCAACAGAGCGGCGAGTCCCACGACCATTCTCGTCGGCGAGATAAGACGGAAAAGGCGCT
The DNA here is from genome assembly GCA_035298145.1 of Terriglobales bacterium. GTDB lineage: Bacteria > Acidobacteriota > Terriglobia > Terriglobales > Acidobacteriaceae > JAIQFF01. Next base: position 16,603 of record DATGYF010000587.1, read on the forward strand.
TGCCCCTGTCGCAGCAGATTGAATTCATAAGGAGAAAAGAATGAAAGCGATCAGTGTGTTCCCTGGAAAGCCCAACAGTGTCCACGTGGCGGACTTGCCCAAGCCCTCGCTGGACCAGGTGCCGAACGGCCGCGGCGTATTAGTAAAAGTTCTGCGGGTTGGTGTCGACGGCACCGATAAAGAAATCAATGCGGCCGAATACGGAGCAGCGCCGCCCGGATTCGATTTTCTCGTCATCGGCCACGAAGGTTTTGGCCAGGTGGAAGCTGTCGGGCCGAATGTCACCGAAGTGAAGCCCGGCGATTACGTGGTTGCCACCGTGCGCCGCCCCGGCAACAGCATTTACGACCTCATCGGCACCAACGACATGACCACCGACGACACTTACTACGAACGGGGAATCAACCTGCGCCACGGTTACCTGACGGAGCATTATGTCGATGACGTCGAGTTCATTGTCAAAGTCCCGAAGGGTCTCAAGCACGTCGGCGTGCTGTTGGAACCCACCACGGTGGTGGAAAAAGGAATTCACCAGGCGTACGAAATCCAGCGCCGGCTCAAAGTGTGGCGCCCCCGCAAGGCTGCGGTCATGGGGGCCGGCACCATCGGCTTGCTGGCCACACTCGTTTTGCGATTGAAGGGTTTGGATGTGACTACGTTCGGGCGCACTCCGAAACCGTACCTTAACTCGGATCTGATCGAAGAACTCGGAGCGCGATACCTTTCGACCAAAGACATCGCGATCAGCGACGCGGCCAGGGAATACGGACCTTTCGACATCGTCTTCGAAGGTACCGGAAACTCCAGCGTTGTTTTCGACAGCATGCAGGCTCTGGGAAAGAACGGAGTCCTCGTGCTCGCCAGCGTCACCGGCGGCGACAAGATGATTCAAGTCCCAGCGGACCGGATCAACCTCGAATTTGTTCTCGGCAACAAGGTGATGGTCGGAACCGTAAACGCCAACCGCGAATACTTTGAAATGGGTGTCGGGGACATGGCGCAGGCGGAGGCGGAGTATCCGGGATGGCTCAGCAAGCTTCTCACCGATCCGGTGAAGGGCCTGGAGAATTACACCGAACTGTTCAAGAAGCTCACGTCACCCAATGGCGCCATCAAGGTGTTTTGCGAAGTAGCCTAGTGCACAAAGCACCAGAACTTGCATCAGGACGAACTCCTCGCCCGCCCTGCGGAGTGCGAGTTCCGCAGTTTCTTTGGGCCTTGTACCCATGCTGTAATAACATCATGGCCGGCGTGAGTTCTGTCACCTTCCGATGTTAAGTGAGTCTCACCAGAAAGAAAGCATCCTCCTGGGAGAAAGAACATGATTCAATTCACGAAAGAAGTCTGTGGTGATCTGGAGGCCGCGCTGCGCCGGGAATGGCTTGAAACCAATGGTCTCGGGGGCTTTGCTTCCTCAACGATTATCGGGCTGAACACCCGCCGTTACCACGGGCTGCTGGTGGCTGCCACGAAACCGCCGGTCGGCCGCATCGTCATGCTCTCCAAGTTGGAGGAAACCCTTTTCATCGAAGGACAACCGTTTGACCTGTCGGCCAACCGCTATCCCGGCGTGATTCACCCGCGGGGATTTCAATATCTGAAGAAGTTCCGCCTTGATCCATTTCCGGTCTTCACCTACGAAATTGAGGGTATCGAGATCGAGAAGACCGTGTTCATGATCCAGGGTGAGAACAGCGTGGTGGTGCAATACGAGTTGAAGAAAAACAATCATCCCGAACGGCCCAACAGTTTGCGCCTTGAGCTCAGGCCGCTGATCGCATTCCGCGACTATCACAGCACCACACACGAAAATGGAGCCATCAATGGTGACGCGAAACAGAGTCCTGGACTGGCGACCCTCACTCCTTACCAGGGGTTACCGTCTTTGCATCTGGCTCACAACGCCAGCGAGGTGCGGAAAGCCGGCAGTTGGTACCGGAACTTTGAATACGATGCCGAACGGGAGCGCGGCCTCGATTTCGCCGAAGACCTCTTCAATCCTCTGGTCTTGCGTTTTGATCTGGACAAGGGTCGCCCGGCAACGGTCATTGCCTCCACCGAACAGCGCGATGCCGCTCAGGCGGCGGAACTTCGCAAAGCGGAGATCGCTCGCCGCTCGAAGCTGACCGCAGCGGCGCCGGTTGCGGACGCCTTCGCCCAGGATCTGACCTCCGCCGCCGACCAGTACATCGTCGCTCGCGGCGACAAGAAAACGGTGATCGCCGGCTATCACTGGTTCAGTGACTGGGGCCGCGACACCATGGTGGCCTTGCCCGGTCTGACTCTGCCGACTGGCAAGCCTGAGGTCGCGCGCAGCATCCTGCGCACTTTCGCACAGCACGTGGATCAGGGCATGTTACCCAACCGTTTTCCCGATGCCGGCGAAACCCCGGAATACAACACTGTGGACGCCACGCTGTGGTTTTTTGAAGCCGCGCGTGCCTACCTGGCCTACACCGGCGATGTGGAGTTTGTGCGGAACGAGCTCTATCCCGTATTCGCCGATATCATCGCCTGGCATGTGCGCGGCACGCGCTACGGAATCAAGGTGGATTCCAGCGGCCTGCTTTCTTCTGGCGAACCCGGGGTCCAACTCACCTGGATGGACGCCAAAGTCGGCGACTGGGTAGTGACGCCGCGCCGCGGCAAGCCCGTGGAAATTGAGGCACTTTGGTACAACGCGCTTTGCATCATGGAAGACCTGGCTCAACGGTTCGGTGACGAAACCGGGGAGAAGCGTTATCGCAACATGGCAACTGTGGCGAGCTGGAGTTTCAACCGCCTCTTCTGGAATGAGAATACCGGCTGCCTGTTCGATGTCACCAACGGCGCACCGCCGGACCCGTCCATCCGCCCGAACCAGATCTTGGCGGTCAGCCTGACCCACGGCATGTTGTCACCCGAACGCGCGAAGGGCGTAGTGGAGAAAGTTCAAGCGCATCTGCTCACTCCGTTCGGCCTGCGCAGCCTGGCGCCCAGCGATCCGCAGTACCGTGGTCGCTACACCGGCGGACCCATTGAACGCGATGGCGCTTACCATCAGGGTACAGTCTGGCCGTGGCTGATGGGCCCGTTTATCACCGCATACGTAAAGGTAAACCAGGGCAGTGACGCTGCCCGCCGCCAGGCTGCAGAATGGCTCGAGCCGTTGAAGGATCACCTTGCAGATGGCGGGCTCGGTCACATCTCCGAGATCTTCGACGGCGACGCACCGCAACGGCCTTGTGGATGTATAGCACAGGCTTGGAGTGTGGCCGAAATCCTGCGGGCTTATGTTGAGGATGTAAAGGGCATTCGCCCAGCGCCTCCGGTTGAGGGCAAGGCACCGCAGGCTCCTGGGAGGACCAAAAACCGGCTCGCGGCAAGTGCAGATGCGAAAACGCGGGAAGTCTCAAGCGTAGGAACCGGCAGTTGAGGGGTGCCCTCGGGGAGCCCTGAATTGGTATTTGACGTCATTCGACGGACAGCCGTGGTTGTTCGCGGATCGCGGGCGGCACGCATCGATACCCCATGACCACCCGAGTATCCGGATCAAGGCCTCGATCCGCTTCCTCCGATACCACAGCCAACAGCTCGGAACGAAGAGTTTCGCGGGGGATCTCCTCGAACCCCAACCGCGCATAGAACGGGAAGTTCCAGGGCACAGCCCGGAACGTCGAAAGGGTCAGCATGGTATATCCGGAATCGGCCGCCCACTTACACACTGCCCGGACCAGGGCCGTTCCCACGCCACGACGCCCGTGAGAAGGATCAACGTCCAGTTCCTCGAGATGGGGCAAATCATCGGCTAGCATTTTTACCAGGGCGAAGCCTACGGGCATGTCTCGCATCAAGGCCACCCACAGGCGCGCCTCGCGCGCGGCATCGGCAAATGTATGCTCGTCCGTGGTCTCGGTCAGCACGGACTCAGGTGCGTAGCCCTTGAGCAGCTTGGCAGCCGCTAGTTCGATCGCAGAGAGTCCCCGAATGTTCTCTACGCCGGCTGGACGAATGGAGTAAGACGATGTCGTTGAATTCGTCATCAGACTGGATATTTGGCATGCCTCTGGTACTCGCTTGAGACGGCGGCAAGCATGATCCATGCGAACGCGATCACAACATGCGGACTTGCCAACCTGCGCAGCGTATCGCCCCCGATCATTCCGGGTAGCTCTGTGCCAGTTGGGAATACCGGCGAGCCGCATCCAGCAGCTCGCCCACAGAAGCTGGATGGATGCCACGCGCCCGGTTGAGTTGCCCAATTTCGAATGCGATCCGCCATTGTCGGAACAGGACACGATAGGCCTCGAAAAGACTGAGCTTGGGGTCGTAGATGTGGGTTGCTTCCGAGGTGACGCCATTCAGCTCAACGATCTTGAGGTTGCGGCCCGCCATGAAGTCTTGCCGCGAAGGAACACGAATATCAAAGCGACCGAAGAAGAAGCCCTCGAAGGTTTTCGCTATTTGATCGACAACCTCTTCCAATGCGGGAGTGATGGTTTCACCGCCGTCAAGGAAAATGGCACCCCGGCAATGGGTCCCGATCTCAACCAACTGCACACGCTCTCCCGCCGTTGGCACCTCGTGAGTCCGATCCAGATGCTTACGCAGGTAGAAGTCCGACATACAAACCGCACGGTCATCCGCGAGGATTAACTCCTCCAACGTACATTTTCCATCACCGAGAAGAACGGGCATTCTCTTCTCAGTCACCGAGAAAACTCGGCCCCTCTCACTATCCGGGTAGCGATAGTAAAAAAGTCCATACTCCTCACCGGGGACATACTCTTGCAAGATCGCGGGGAACGACGAGCGCGTCAGATACTCGCACAACTGGTCCGCTGAGCGGACGATTGCCACCCCCGAGCCACGCTGCCCGGCATCCGGCTTCAATACGACCGGAAACTCGAGCCCATTTTGCCGCATGAATTCCTCGGCCTGGGCGACGCGTTCTCCCGGCACTCCGCAGGCCAGAAGCGTGGAATGCGGGAGGCACGGACCGGCGCCCTTCAGACGGTCCAGGATCTTATGCTTGGACTCGCCCACGAATCCGCCCGCCGGAATGGCCGGGTTGGCTGCCGTAAACAACGTCCAACTTCGGAATCTGATTCCGAGATAAGCGATGTACGCAACCACGGGGGGATAAAAAATATACAGAGGCCAGAATTCCCAGCGAAACCAGCGCCTCCAGCGGCCGAGGAGGCGCCGGCGACTACGGTAACCCGAGTTAGTAGCGAAAGGCCTCATGGACTGATGGTTACTGGTGGGTTGATCGTTTTCCTTTGGCCGATGAGCTCACATTGGTCCGAACCCCACACATGGCCGACCGGCGGAGTAGCTGCGCGAGGATATTCAATACGGTCCACGCTAGTTCTACCGTCGGCATCCATAGCGCAAGGTCTGCCCCGGAAATGCTCCATTCGTATTTGTCGTGGCGTGACAACGACCTCGGTATAACTCAATGTTTTGACATCGACCCGGTGGACACACAAGCTGAATGGCCCCGGGCCGGCCGCGTGAGATGCGTGAAGCTTTCGCAACCACAGCGCCGAGCTGGCATCCGGCTCCTGTTGCGCGTCCCGGCATGCAGCACCACGCAAGCTCTCGGCCTGTCTGTCCGAAAGGCTCGAGGAAAACCAGTGGAGAGACTGCCAGCCCCGAGTTTGGAAAGTCAGCTGCACCGAATCCCATCCCCACTCAGCAATCGCCTGCTCGGAAGGAAACACTCCTACGAAGCGAAAGGGTCGAATTCCGTGCAGGTTCAGAGTACCGAACGCTGCTTGCAGCCCCGTCAGCGAAGGCGCACTTGCAAGGGCAGGGATGATCTCTCCTCTGCTTCGTGGCTGGTTGCGGTCGCAGGGGAGCGGAACTACGTCGCTCCGATTTAGCAATGCCAGAGTGATGCCATGTTCATTGGCTGCAATCCAGGTACCGCCCGCCCCGTCACCCGGATACACGGCTGTGGTGGCGCCACGGTGGTGAACCTGCGGAGGCTCTCCCGGTCCGCGTGCGATTCTTTCGTCGCGATTCATCGCAAGCAAATAGCCGTCGCTACGAGTTATGACACTCAGAGTGCACATAAACCCAACGCGTCGCGCTTCCGTGCCGGCCTGAACCGTCGGAACACGCCGATCGCGGTCTTGCCCAGCAGCCACGGGGCGAACAGTACCAGGGCCATTACAAGCCAGGGCAGCAATCTCCGAGGCCCCGACGATGCATTGGGAATGAATCGCCAGATGGCAAAGATCGCGCAGACCCAGACAGCCGAACAGACCGCGGTCGTCTTGGCAAACAGCCGGACCGGAAGCCGCAACGCGCCGGCAGCCACGTAGAGTGGTAGGCGACTCCCCGGGATCGCGCGGCTCATGACCAGGGCCAGCGATCCATGCTTCGCGAACCAGCCTTCAGCTTTGGCGAGTGACTCGGGCGTTAAGTACTTTTGAAGCCGGCGTGACTCGGCCGTGCGCCGCCCGAAACTTGAGCCCAGCCCGTACAATCCCATGTCTCCCATCCAGATGCCCAGGAACGTGGTCAGAATTCCGATTCGCGGGTCCAAGGCTCCGCTGGCCGACACGGTCGCAGCCAGCAGAGTTGCGCCGTCTTCGTAAATGAATGTTGCTAAGAAGATGGACAGCGCCAGCGCGGCTTGGGTCTCCGGGAGTGCGTGAGATAAAAGCATGTTCGACTATCCCCGCTCCGCGGCTTGAGTTTGCAGATGTTTCAACGTCGAGGGCGCTATGCCGAATTCGTACGGCAGTTTCACTCCCACGCCAGCGCACAGGAGTTTGAGAATGGCATAGTGGTGGATGGCGTGTCCGACACAGAACATGACTTCCCGACCTAGGTTTGACGGTACGGCTTCCGCATCGGTTTCGCCGTAACCAACGCTGTACGTCACCACACACTCGCGCTGAATAATCCTGGGGGAAAGGACTCCAAGTTCATCGATCAGGCCTTCGGTGACCAGACGTGCACACGTGACCGATCCTTCCACTTGCGGATTCCGGCGCCGCTGATCGTAGTTAACCTGGCCCGTGCGAATTCCTTCCGCCAGACAGAGAAAGTGATCGAGCACATGCCGATAGTGCGCACCCAGCGACGATGTGGGCTTTCCTGCGGCTGGATCCTCGAGTGGCCGACTGTACGTTTCATCGCCGACACGATCCAGAAAAACACAGCCCTGCCGCAAAACCTCAGCCACCGCATGGTTCAACGATCGCATCATCATGTCCGAACCTTTTCCCCGAGCCGTACTTTGCGTGCGCTGCAAGAACAGAGCGATGGCGCTGGTTACGAACACCGTGATTGCCAGGATGAACAGAAGTCCCTTATCTCCCTGAACCTCGATGCCCAGGAAGGTTAAGTGGCTGACGATGGCTCCGCCCGTCACCGCCATCGCCAGAGCTGCTCCTGCCCAAACGAAGCGCGGCGTGAGCAACAGCAGTGCGGCGATCAACTCCATAATTCCTGACCCAATACGTCCCGAGGCCTCCATAGTGCTGACCGGCGCAAATGGAAGGTAGCTGTGGATGAACGTCCCCAGTTTGGTGAAGATGTAAACCGACTCCGGCGCCGCCGTGAACTTGAAGAACAGCGTCTGCAGCAGGATGATTGCCGCGACAACTCTGCAGACCCAACTGGAGATCAGGACAATCGTCGTCATTGGCCGGTTCATGGTGGAGGCTACTTGTGTGCTCATTGGTGCTCATCCTACTTGCCGTATTTGTCGATGAGGCCGGGCCAGTTTTGGTCCGCCTTCTTGAGATTGCCTTGCGGGTCCTTGTTGAATTCGCCCTTCACACCGAGGTCGTACTGCATGAGGAGTCGTCCATCTATAATCTGCCACGCCTCAATCTTGACCGGGGCGGTCTTTCCCCGGCTTGCGCCGTATGCGCAATAGCCGCCGAACTGAGGTTCGTATTGCGAGGGCGCTTTATCAAACATGGCTTTGTGATCCGAAGAGGCGAAATAATATTTCGCGCCACGGTAGTCAGACTGAAATTGGGGGTTTCCCTTGACCGGCTGGCTGTCTGTAAAGAATGCAACCGGATCGTAGCCCTGGATGGCGACTCCATCCTTGCCCAGATTTTGCAGGTCCTTGGCTGCCGCCAACGCCGACAGGCCAGCCAGTAATACAAACGCGTGAAGTAATTTCCTGGTCACAGATCGCTCTCGTTTCCCGGGTTTGATCCCGTTTACGAGATAAGACTCGCCAGCGCGGGTGAAGTGACAAAAACCAGCCAGATTGTCGAAGAAATATGGCTTTGTCACCTTTTCTTATGCCATGCATCTCACACCAGGATTGCACTGGCTAACGCCTCAACGGACGGTAAACCAGGCCTGACAACTTATG